>NZ_BAAAYN010000047.1 GCF_039536245.1 Cryptosporangium minutisporangium
ATCGGCGAGGAGATGTTCCTGGCCGAGAAGACCGTGAAGAACTACGTCTCCAGCTTGCTCTCCAAGCTCGGCTTGGAGCGACGAACCCAGGCCGCGATCCTGGCGACGAAGCTACTCGGGCCCGGCGCGTCCAGCGCCTGAAGCCCCGAACTGGCCCCGGGACCGGACTCCGGGCCCGCCGAGGCGGCGAGCTGCGTACCGGGGGCGTGAGCGAGGACGATGGAGGCGCCGACGAGGTAGGACGTCAGGCCAGGACGCAGCCGGTGACGCGGTCGGTGGCGATCCGGATGAAGTGGTCGCGACCGTCGCCGACCCAGGAGCGCAGTGGGAGCTCGGCGATACGCCGACGCTCAGCGGGGTCGGTCACCTCGGCGACGCGTCCCACGACGGTGACGCTCCAGCCGGTCCGGGCGGCCTCGTCGATGCGATCGGCGTGGAACGCGAGGACGGCTCCTTCGGCGACACGAGCGAGTGCGGAGCCGGTCGCCACCCGGATCACCACCGCGTCGCCGTCCAGCCGAAAGTTGACCGGAAGAACGTCGGGCAGTGCCCGGTGGGTGAACACGACCTGCCCGACCGACACACCGGCCAGCAACGTGAGACTCTCGCCGCGGTCGAGCACGACGAGGCTTCGGGGCGGGGAAGGCGTCGAAGACTCTGCCACTCCCCCAGCGTGCAGAGCGCAGCGCGCTTCCCCCAGAGTCGAAGGTCCCGCGCCGCGGGTCTCGGGCCGCGGCGCGGGACGTCGGGGGCGCCCGCTGTCAGAAGCGGGTGAAGACCAGCCGCGCCGGGACGTCGCCCGCGAGCACCTCGTCGAAGGCCGCGTTGACGTCGTCCAGCGCGCGGGCCTGCGTGATCACCCGGGTCCGGCCCAAGGCGTGCAGCCCGAACACCTCGGCCAGGTCCTGCCGCGTGCCGACGATCGATCCGATCACCTGCTTGCCGTGCAGAACGGTGTCGAAGATAGGCAGCTGGATCGCGCCGTCCTTGGGCAGCCCGACCAGCACGAGCCGGCCGCCCGGCCGCAGGGAGGCCAGCGCGGCCTCGGCGGCTGCGGAGCTGGCGGCCAGCACGATCGCCACATCCGCGCCGCCGAGTTCCTGGATCGCCGCGACCGGATCGGTCGTGGCGGCGTTGACCGTGTAGGTGGCGCCGAGGTCCTTGGCCAGCTGCAGCTTGTCCTCCCGGACGTCGACGCCGACAACGGTGCCGCCGACGATCGACGCGTACTGCACGGCCAGGTGCCCCAACCCGCCGACGCCGACGACGCTGACCAACTCGGTCGGCTGGATTCCGGCGACCTTGACCGCCTTGTACGTGGTGACACCGGCGCAGGTCAGCGGGGCGGCGTCGATCGGGTCGACTCCCTCCGGCACCAGCACGGCGTAGGAGGCGTCGGCGATCGCGTACTCGGCGTAACTGCCGTCGATCGAGTAGCCGGTGTTCTGCTGCGCAGCGCAGAGCGTCTCGCGGCCCGAGATGCAGTACCGGCAGTGCCCGCAGGCGTGGCCGAGCCAGGGCAGCGCGACCCTGTCCCCGAGCGCGACCGAGTTCACTCCCGGGCCGACGCCGGTGACCACTCCGACGCCTTCGTGTCCGGGGACGAACGGCGCGGTCGGTGTGACCGGCCAGTCGCCGCGAGCAGCGTGGATGTCGGTGTGGCACAGCCCGGACGCTTCGATCCGGACCAGGATCTGACCGGGGCCGGGCTCGCGAACCGGCAGGTCACGGATCTCCAGCGGGGCACCGAGGGCGGGCACAACGGCGGCGCGCATAGCGGCCTCCTTCTCATCAGGGGGATGGCGCGGGGTTCAGCCCAGCGCTCGGGCGTAGTCGTCCGCGACCGGGTCACGGCGCGGCGGACGGCCGTCGGGAAGAGTTCGGTGGCAGCGCACGGCGATGTCCACAGCCGTCAGACCGTGCTCGTCCACCAGGAGTGGATTGAGGTCGAGTTCGGCGATCTGCGGAGCGATCGCCGTCAGCCGGGCCAGTCGGTCGAGGACGTCGGCGACCGCTGCGCGGTCCAGGGGCGGGCTCCCGCGGTGCCCGCGCAACAGCGGCGCGCACCGGAGTTCGTCCAGCATCGCGAGGGCCGAACCGGCGTCCAGCGGGCAGGTGGACAACACCTTGTCCGCGAGGACTTCCTCGTGGACACCGCCCGCGCCGACCAGGACGACCGGCACGCCGCCCTCCGGCGCGACGAGGCCCGCGGTCAGCTCGAGATGTCCGGTGGCCATCGTCTGCACGAGGAAGGCGTCGGAGCCGGTGTTCCGGCTGATCGTGGCGGCGGCCGCGGCGACGTCCGCCGGCGTGCGTAGCCCGATCGCCACTCCGCCCCGATCGGTCTTGTGAACGAGGCCGGGCGCGGCCGACTTGAGGACGACCGCGGTTCCGAACTCGCCGGCGGCACGGACGGCGTCGTCGGCTCCGATGACCGGCACGGTGCGGCAGGCAGGGATTCCGACCAGGTCGAGCAGCCGGAACGCGGCCTCCGCGTCCAGCCATCCGTCGTCCGATCGTGGCGCGGTGGCCACCAGCTCCGCGACTGCGGCCTCGTCGAAGCCGGGGACCTCAGCGGGTAGGTGGGGCCAGGAACGCCACTCCGCGAGGCTTCCGGCCCGGGCGACGGCGCGGGCCGCGGATTCGCCGAACGGGTACCAGGGCACCGTCCCGCCGCGGGGCGGCTCCGCGCCGAGCAGGACACCCGCCGTCGGGACGTCGGGGTAAGCGCCGGCCGCCCACTGGACGGCGTCGACGACAGCGGTGACGGGCTGCGCGCGGGTCACCGCGTGCAGCACCACGACGGCGTCCACTTCACCGGAGGCCAGCAGCGTGGCCAGCGCGGAGAGATAGGCCGTCGGGGACGCCTCGGCGCCGAGGTCGACCGGATTGGACACAGCGGCGGCACCCGGAACCTCGCGCCGTAGCGCGGCGACGGTCGCTTCGCTCAGCTCCGGCACCCGAGCACCGGCCGCTGCCGCGGCGTCCGCAGCCAGGGCACCGGGGCCGCCTGCGTTGCCGACGACCCCGATTCGTGTTCCAGCGGGTACCGGTTGGGTGGCCAGCAGAGCGGCGACGTCGAGCAACTCCTCGGTGGTCTCCACCGCGAGCACACCGGCGTCGCGGAACAGAGCGGTGGTGGTTGCATCCGGGGTGGCGGCCGCGGCGGTGTGGGAAGCCCCGGCTCGGGCGCCGGCGGCGGAGCGCCCGCTGCGGAGCGCGACGATCGGTTTGTGCTCCGCGATGCGGGCCGCGATCCGTCGGAACCGGCGCGGGTTGCCGATCGACTCCAGGTACAGCGCGATCACCCGCACGCCCGGCGCGTGCTCCCAGTAGAGCAGCGCGTCGTTGCCGCTGACGTCGGCCTTGTTGCCGAGTGAGAGGAACTCCGACACCACGAGACCGCGGCGAGCTGCCGCGTCCAGGACGGCGATGCCCAGCGCTCCGGACTGGGAGGCCAGCCCGATCCCGACGCCGTCCGGCGCCTCGGAGGTGGTGCCCGTCCGCAAGTCGGCGAAGGTGGCGTTCAGCCGGATACTCGGATCCAGGTTGAGTACACCGAGGCAGTTGGGGCCGACCAGCCGCATCCCGTAGCGATGGGCGACGGCGACGAGTTCCTGCTCGGCCGCCCGTCCACCGATCTCGGCGAAGCCGGAGGACAGCACGACGGCTGCGCGCACACCGGTCCGGCCGCACTCGGCCAGCGCGGCGGCGACCTGCCCGGCCGGGACCGCGATGACCGCGAGGTCGATCGGCTCCGGGACGTCCGCGACCGCGGGATAGGCCGGGACCTCTCCGATGGTGCTGCCCGGTGCCACCTTCTGGTTGACCGCTGCGAGCCGGCCGGTGAACCCACCGGCGAGAAGATTGGTCAGGACGGAGCGGCCGACTCCACCCGGCTGCCGTCCGGCGCCGACGACCACGACGGATCGGGGCGCGAGGATCGGGGTGAGGGAGGCAGCGTCCGCACGCCGCTCACGCTCGGCGACCGCGGCGGCCAGCACCGCAGTGCCGGTCAGATCTACGGTGACCTGGACCGTCGAGGCGTCCGGACGTCCGGTCGACACGGTGAAGCCAGCGTCGGCGAACACCGCCATCATCGCTCGGTTCTCGGTGAGGACATCGGCGGTGAAGCGGGTGATCCCGGCGCGCCTGGCCGCCGCGGCCAAGTGCTCGAGCAGCAGAGTGCCGATCCCGGCATGGTGGAGCCGGTCGGTCACCATCAGCGCGACCTCGGCTTCGGGCGGACCGTCCGCCCGACGGCTGTAGGAGTCCGGCGGCTCGGCGGACGCCACCCCGAGGATTTCGTCGTCGCGGACCGCGACGAGCGCCAGATGGCCGTCGTCCGGGTGCGCGAGGTGCTCGGCGTACTGCCTCGCTGCGGTGTCGCCCACCGTGAAGAACCGCATCCGACGGCTGGTGCCGGATGCGTCGACGTGCAGGCGCCGCAGACCGTCGGCGTCCTCCGGGACGACCGCCCGGACGAGCACCACGGTCCCGTCCGCGAGCAGCGCGTCGACCGGCGCCACGTCGAACTCCGGGTGGTGGTCGAGCCCCCAGTCGGTGCTGGTCACCGTGTACCTCCCGCAGTCGGTTGTCTGGCTCCAGTTCATCGCGGCGCGGACGGCGAGGCACGGGCCGGAGGCACTCGGCCGTCGGGCCTTTGGTCCCGGCTACGCCGGACACGTCGCGGGCCCGGCCGATCGGCCGGGCCCGCGTGGAGCGGGTGCGGTCACCCGTTCCGGGAACGGTGGCGGGCGACGAGGAGGTCGAGCTGGGCCACGACCGCGGGTACCAGCGAGGCGGCGAGGACGATGCCGAGCTGACCGCCGGTGAGCGGTTCGGTGCCGAGCAGGGTGTCCAAACCGGGCAGGTAGATCCCGGCGAGCATCAACGCGGCGCTGCTGGCCACGGCGGCGAACAGCAGCGGGTTGGTGCGGAGCGGGACCCGCCAGAACGGCCGGCTGTCCGAGCGGGTGGTCAGCGCGAGGCTGAGCTGCCCTCCGGCGAGGGTGAGGAAGAGCATCGTCTGCCACGGCGCCTCAGCGGCATGTGCCCAGGCCGCCACCGCAAGGGAAGCCGCGGTGATCGCGGTGGCGTACAGCAGCACCTGCGCGGACGTCCGGCGGGTGAGCACGCCCTCGGACGGGGAGTGCGGCGGCCGCCGGAGCAGGTCCGGTTCGGCCTCCTCCGCGCCGAGCGCGACGCCGGGTAGGCCGTGGGTCACCAGGTTGATCCACAGGATCTGCGCGGGCAGCAGCGGTAGCGCCATGCCGAAAAACGGCGCGATCAGCATCACCGCGATCTCGGCGACACCGCCGGAGAGCGCGTACCGGATGAACCGGCGGATGTTGTCGAAGACCCGCCGGCCTTCGGCCACCGCGGCGACGACCGTCGCGAGGCTGTCGTCGGTGAGGATCAGGTCGGCGGCTCCACGCGCCACGTCGGTGCCGCGCCGCCCCATCGCGACGCCGACGTCGGCGGCCCGCAACGCCGGGGCGTCGTTGACGCCGTCACCGGTCATCGCGACCACGTGGCCCTTCTCCCGCCACCGGCCGATCAGGTCGAGCTTGGTCGCCGGGTCGGCGCGGGCATAGACCAGCGGTCCGACGTCGGCGTCGTGCCCGACCCGGTCCGGCGCGTCGAGAACGCCGGTCTGCCGGGCGATCGCGTTCGCGGTGCCGACGTGGTCACCGGTGATCATCACGGTGGTGATGCCCGCTTCGTGCGCGATCCGGACGGCGTCCGGCGCCTCGGGACGGACCGGGTCGGCGAGCGCGACCAGCGCCAGCACGCGCCGGTCGGCGTCCGGCCCGCGCCGGTCGGCGTCCGGCCCGCGGCGGACCACCGCCAGCATCCGGCGGCCGTCACCCGCCCACTCGTCGGCGACCGTCCGCGCCTCGGTTTCCTGCGGGAGCAGGACAACTTCCGGGGCGCCCTTGGTGAGCGTGAACGTGCCGTGCGTGGTGCTCATGTCCCGTCGGTCGGCGTCGAACGGCACGACGCCGGTCCGCGGGTTCGCCGCCCGGACGGCCGCGACGTCCAGCCCCGCGCGCACGGCGCCGTCCACGAGGGCGACCTCGGTCATGTCGCCGCCCGGTTCGCCGGGGATCGCGTCCGAGCAGAGCACCGCCGCTTCCAGCAGCTCGCGCGGCTGATCCGGCAGCGGCGCACCGTCCAATGCGTGCTCGCCGTCACTCGGTGTCCAGACCGCGACCGCCGCCATCTCGCCGGACGTCAGCGTGCCGGTCTTGTCCGACGCCAGCACGGTGACCGACCCGAGCGTCTCGACCGCGGGAAGCGTCCGCACGATCGCGCCCTTCCGCGCCATCCGGCGCGCGGCGGCCGCGAGCGAGAGCGCCACCACCGCGGGCAGCGCCTCCGGAATCGCGGCGACCGCCAGGCTGATGCCGGTGATCACGACCAGCTCCCAGTCCTGGCCACGCAACAGGCCGAGCGCCGCGACCAGCAAGCAGGCGACGACCGCGACGACCGACAGGATGCGGCCGAGCCGGGCGAGCCGCCGCTGCAGCGGCGTCACCGGCGTCTCCGCCTGCTCGAGCAGCACCGAGATGCCGCCGATCGCGCTGCGGACGCCGGTCGCGACGACGACCGCGGCCGCGCTGCCGTGCACCACGAGCGTCCCGCCGTGCGCCATCGAGCTCCGATCGCCCACCGGCGTACCGACGCCGCCGGTCGGCTCGGCGCTGCGCGTGGAGGGCAGCGCCTCGCCGGTCAGCAGCGCCTCGTCCACCGTGAGGTCGTTCGCCTCGACCAGCCGGGCATCCGCGCCGACGATGTCACCCTCGGTGAGGATCAGCACGTCACCCGGCACCAGATCAGTGGCGGCCACCTCGAGGACGTGCGCGTCGCGCCGCACCCGGGCCGACGGTGCCGCCATCGCCCGCAGCGCGGCCACCGCACCGAGCGCGCGGCGCTCCTGAATCACTCCCACAGCCGTGTTCACGACGATGACCAGCAAGATCACCGCCATGTCCGCGAAATCCCCGGTCAGCGCGGTGAGCACGGCGGCGGCGAGCAGAACCAGAATCATCGTCTCGCGCAGCTGGGCCAGCACGGAGGCGAACAGCGAGCGGTCCTGCTCGGTCGCGATCACATTCGGACCGCTCTCGGCCAGCCGCCGCGCAGCCTCACCGGCGGTCAGGCCGGTCACCATGTCCACGCCGAGCGCCGCGGCCACGTCGGCGGCGCGGGCCGCCCAAGGGCTGTCGAGGGGCGTCGTACCGATCACTGTGCTGCGGCTGTCCACCGCGGATACCTCATTTCGGTCGCTGGCTCCTGTTCCGGCACGCTGTGGCCGGGGCGAGGCTTCCACCGGGAACGGTCCTAGCGGTCGGTGTCGATGACGTCGCCCGCGGCGCGGCGGGGCGTTGGTGGCGCGGCCTCATCCGTGGCCGGCACCCCGATGCGCAGCGCGGCCTGCGCGTTGCCGAGGTTGTCCAGCAGGCGGTGCAGCAGAGCCCGGGACGCGGGCACTTCGACGACGTCGGTCATCGGCGAAGCGGCCAGACCGGACGCGGTGGTCTCCAGCAGCACCGCGCTCATCGCCTCACCCGCGGCCAGCCAGTCGGCGGGCGTGTCGTCGGTCGTCCACAGCACCAGGTACCGGGCACCGCCGTCATGGCCGGGGCCGGGCAGCAGGCCCTCGGCGCCGGCCGGGAAGAACGACCGGAGCGGAACCTTTCGCGGCGTGGGCGCCACCGCGGTCGCCGGTGTGACGCCGTCGCGGGTATCCGCCGGGCGGTGCGTCCACTCGGCCAGCTCGGCCTGGTAAGCGGGGTCGTCCGCGTCGAGCTCACCGGCGCGCGCCGCGGTCACCTGGAAGCGCACGAGCGAGTCGGCGTGCAGCTCGGCCAGGTAGACACCGCGCGCCTCGGCGCCGGTACGCAACCGGTCGATGACGTCATCGGGCACCGCGGTCTCGGCGAACGGGCGACGGTCGGTGTGCCGACGCGAGATCGCGTCCCGGAGCCTGACGTCCGCCGGCTCGGTAACCCCGGCCAGCGTGATGCGCGCCAACAGGCCCCGGTCGCTCTCGTCAGGCAGCCGCTCGACGCTCGCTCGACGCCCTTCGGCCGCGAGCGCGACCAGCGCGTGATGGAGCGCTAGGCCGCAGCTGATCGTGAGCATCCGCCCCATCGGGTCGGTCACGGCCAGCTGCCGACTCCGGTCGGTGCGCAACTCGAGTGCGCTGTCCCGGACCTCCCAGCGCCACGGCTGGGTATTGAAGATCGACGGTGCCAGCAGCGCGGTCGCCGCGGCGTCGCGCAAGACCTCTTCGCTGGTGTACATGCTGTTCGACATAGCAGCCGGTCCCCTCGGCTCGTTGGTGTCTTGCACCTTCAGCGTCCGTTGGCGGCGGCCTGTCGGTCAGGGCCGGAAGTCCTGAACCGTCCCGCCGGGAGACCCAATCGGTTAGCTCTCGCGCTCCGGCAGCACCACCTCGTGCACCGGGCGACGCGGAGTGGGACCGTGCGCCAGTCCGTAACCGACCCGCAGGACCATCTGGGGTATGCCGCTGCCGCAGAGCGCGCTCAGCCGGGCACGGACGGGATCCACCTCGATCGGCTGCGAGTACAGCGACGAGGTCAGCCCTGCGGCGGTGGCACGGAGGAGGACGTGCTGCAAGGCCTGCCCGGCGCGGAGTTCGTCGTAGCTTCCGGCGCCGCTACTCGTCAGGACGGCCAGGCACGGATCGCTCTCGTAGCGGCGGGGTGCGGTGCCGCCGAAGTCGCGTCGCCGCAACCGCTCGTCCGGATGCGGTCGTCCCGCGAGGCGATCCTCCCGGATGCCGTCCGCGCCGCCCTCCGGCCCGCGGGTCCAGGCGTGGCGCTCGGCCGCGTACCCGACGCGACGCTCGAGCTCCTCGTCCGCTGCACGGACCAGCTCGATCACCTCACCGGCGGCCCGCGGGTCCAGCACGGTGAGCCGCGCCGCCTCGTCCTCGGCCGCTCGGGCCAGCGCGGTGAGCGTGCTGGCCGGCACCGCCGTATCGAGGTAAGGACGCCGGTTGGTATGCCGTCGCGGGATCGCAGCCGCGAGTTCCCGCTCCGCCGGAGTCGCCGGTTGCTCAACCGCCGGGCGCACCCGCACCAGCAGGTGCTCCTCGTCCGGTTCGGGGAACGACTCCGCCTCGGCGCGCCAGCCGAGCAGCGCGTAGCCCAGACGGACGTTGTACGCGGCCGCGCCGAGCGCGATCCGCAGACCCCAGCCGGACGGGTCGGTGGCCGGCAACGTCCGGTCGGGGTCGACGAAGATCTCCACCGCGTCGCGGTGCCGGCGGAACCGCCACGGCTGGGTGTTGTGCAGCGAGGGCGCTCGCGTGCCGAGCGCGACCAAGTCGGAGAAGCGCTCGGCGTCCAGCAGCGTCACCCCGGAGCCGGTCATGACGACGTCCTCGTGGCGAGCAGCTCCGGGTCGTGCGGGTCGGGCAGCAGCTCCACCCGCGCCGGATGTCCTTCGGCGCACAGCGCAACCAGCGCGTGATCCAACGCCGCGCCACAACTCACGATCAGCATCCGGCCCTCCGGATCGACGGCGGCCAACCGGCGCCGCGCATCGACCCGCAGGTCCAGCGAGCGCGCGTGCACGGTCCACCGCCAGGGCTGGGTATTGAGCACCGAGGGCGCACGCAACGCCGCAGCGGCCGCCTCGTTGAGAACCGCGCTCAGCGGCCGGGTCATCGGACCGCGCGCGGCGAGTGTCTCCCTCATGGCGCTACTCCCTTCGGAGGGTCGGATCGCTCATCTCCAGAGTGCGGCTCGGCAGGCATCTCCGGTCAGGGTCGCTGGGCCGTGACCGGGGGACGTTGGTCCCGCCGGTCGACGGTTCGCCCGACCCGATGAAGCGCGGCGGCGATCGCGTCGGCGGGAGTTCGATCCGTGTGGACTACCGACGCCTCCGGCCACGGCGCGAACTCCGCGGCCAACCGGGCGGCGATCTCCGGGGTCGCATCGGACGGATCGCCGGAGCGGTGCGCGATCCGCTCGGCGGCGACCGCGGCCGGGGCTACGCAGTGCAGCTCGACGAGCGTCGCGCCGGCCCGGGACGCGACGACTCGCGCGGCGTCCCGCTGGACGGCGCCGGCCCAGCTCGCGTCGAGCACCACCGACTCGCCGCGCCGCAGCGCGTCGACCGCTCGGTGGAGCAGCGCGTCGTACGCGGAGGAGGTCCGGCCGGGCTCGTAGAGTCCGGTCCGCCACGGCGCCCGGCCGTCGGCCTCCGGCGCCAGGCCCGCCGCCTCCTTGCGCATGCGGTCGGACCGCAGCAGGACCGCGCCGAGCGCGTCCGCGAGCCCGCCGGCCACCGTGGACTTGCCGACGCCCGGCAGCCCGCCGACCAGGATCAGCCGGGCCTCGGCGGCCCGCAGGTGCGTGAGCCCGATGCCGAGCAGCCGGGTGACGTCCGCGGCCCGGCCGGTGTCCCCCTGCTGCCAGCGCAGGCTCGCGACCTTCGCGCGCATCACCGCCCGGTAGGCCACGTAGTGGTGCTCCAGCGAGGTCACCCGGGGCCCGCCGGTGAACTCGGCGAACCAGCCCAGGAACCGGGCCGCGGCAGCCGGGGCGCCCAGCCGCTCCAGGTCCATCGCGAGGCAGGCCGCGTCGTCGACGCCGTCCACGGCCCGCAGCGCGTCGTCGAACTCCAGGCAGTCCAGGGCGCGGGGCCCGTCGTCCAGGCAGAAGACGTCGTCGGCGAGCAGGTCGCCGTGGCCGTCCCGGACCCGGCCGGACGCCACCCGGTCGGCCAGCAGATCACCGCGCCCGTCGACGTAGCGCAGCGCCCGGTCGGCGATCTCGTCGAGCACCACCGGATCGGCGATCGTGCCTCGGAACGGCTCCAGCCCGGCCAGGTTGTCCGTCCAGCGCGTCCGGAGCGCGGCGGGCGAGCCTTGGGCGTCGATGACCGCCGAGCGTCGCGCGGTGGCGTGGTGGGCGGCGAGCATCCGGGCCAGCGCACGCAGCGGTCCGTCCCCGTCCTCCCCGGCCGCGAGCAGCGCCGAGAGGCGCCGGTCGGTCGGCATACGGCGCATCACCACCAGCCAGTCGCACGGCCGACCGTCCGGCCCGTGCACCTCCGCGACACCGAGGTAGACGTCGCGCGCGAACTGGCGGTTGAGTTCGACTTCCCGGTGACAGGCGTGCCTCCGCGACTCGGGCGTGCGGAAGTCGACGAACCCGAGGTCGAGCGGCTTCTTCAGCTTGTAGGCACGGTCGCCGGTGAAGAAGACGACGCCGGAGTGCGTCTCGGCGACGGCGGCCGGTTGCTGCGGTATCTCAGCCATGTTCACAGTCAACGGGCCACGAAGGCCGGCGGGGGACGGGCGGAGGCCACCCGATGCTGGGACCTTCGTCCCGGTCAGCCGCGCGCCCGAACGCGACCGACCCAGCGGTACAGCTCGTCGGCGCCCCAGACGATCGGTGGGAACGTGCAGAGCAGCGCGAGTGTCCAGCCGTCCAGCGGGGCCGTGCCGAACACGGATTGCAGCGGCGGCAGGTACACCAGCGCGGCGGTGAACACCACCTCGAACACGATCCCGATCAGCAGCAGCCGGTTGGTGAACAGTCCGGCCGTGAACAGCGAGACCCGCTCGGTCCGGGATGCGAACGCGGTCCCGATCTGGCAGGCGACGATCGCCGCGAACGTCGCGGTGGTGGCCTCCAGGTACGCGGAGTGCAGCGGGGAACCGGCTCCGGTCTCCGCCCCCGGCGTCCAGCCGGCGCGCCACAGCACCGAGAAGAACGCGAGGAGGGCCAGAGCCGCGGACACCGGGCCGAGAACCGCCCAGGCACGGATCAGCATGCGCCGGGTGACGACGCCTTCCTTGCGGCGCCGCGGTGGGCGGTCCATCAGGCCCGGCTCGGCCGGTTCGCGGCCCAGCGCGAGCGCGGGCAGCGTCTCGGTGCCCAGGTCGATCGCGAGGATCTGCAGCACGGTCAGCGGCAGCGGAATCGCTCCCCCGGACAGCGCGAACAGCAGGAAGGGAACGATCTCCGGCACCGCGTGGGCGAAGATGTAGAGGATGAACTTCCGGACGTTGTCGTATACCCGGCGTCCGGCCTCCACCGCCCGGACGATCGTCGCGAAGTCGTCGTCGGTGAGCACCATGGTGGCGGCTTCCCTAGCGACGTCGGTGCCCGAGGCACCCATCGCGATGCCGATGTCGGCACGGCGTAGGGCCGGGGCGTCGTTGACGCCGTCACCGGTCATCGCGACCACCTCGCCGCGCCGGGACAGCGCATCGGCGATCCGGAGCTTCTCCTCCGGGGTGGCGCGCGCGAACACGACCTCCCCGTCGGCCTGCAACAGGTCGGCCAGCTCCTCGTCGCTCATCGCGGCGAGCACGTCTCCGGTGACCACCGCAGAATCGTCGTCCCCGATCCCGACGGAGCGAGCGATCGCCGCACCGGTCAGCGGGTTATCGCCGGTCACCACGTGGACGCGGATGCCCGCACCGTGGCAGGTCTCGACGGCGGGCGCCACCGACGGGCGGGCCGGGTCGAGCAGGCCAACCAGGCCGCAGAGGATCAGGTCACGCTCGACCGCGTCGCGATCGGCCGGCACCGTCGCGCCCAGCGGACGGCGCGCCACCGCGAGTACCCGCAGCCCGCGCCCGGCCAGCTGCGCGACGACGCTCTCCGCGGTGGCCCGCTCGGCCGCGGTGAGCCGGCAGAGCGGCAGCACCGACTCCGGCGCCCCCTTGCAGGAGACCTCCCGGCGCTCGGTGCCGCGGTCGATGGTCGACATACGTCGCAGCCGCGGATCGAAGCGGTGGACGGCGATCCGCAGCGCCCCGCGCGCGGGAACGTGCGTGCGCGCGAACCGCAGCAGTGCCAGCTCGGTCGGGTCGCCGGTGCTGTGGTCGCCGTCGAGGGTGGCCTCCGTACACCGGCCCAGCACCTCGGCCAGGGCGGCGACGTGCCCATCGCCGGGTGGGATCTCCGACGCCGTGCGGATGTCCACGTGGGGTGTCCACAGCTGGTGTACCTGCATCCGGTTCGCGGTCAGCGTCCCGGTCTTGTCCGTGCAGATCACCGTCGTCGAGCCGAGCGTCTCCACCGCGGAGAGCCGTTTCACCACGGCGCCCGCCCGCGCGAGGGAGCGGACCCCGACCGCCAGGGCCAGCGTGATCGTCGGCAGCAGCCCTTCGGGCACGTTCGCCACCAGTAGGCCGACCGCGAACACCAGCGCCGCGGAGAGCGACAGACCGGCGAGCAGCCCGAGTGGCAGGAACGCGACGCCCACGCCGATCGCGACGGCTGCGATCAACCATGCGACCTTGCGGACTTGCTGTTCGAGTGGGCTGTCCTTGCGCTCGACGCCTTGGGAGAGCGTCGCGATCCGGCCGATCTCGGTGGCGGATCCGGTCGCGAACACCACGGCCCGGCCGCCGCCGCCCGTGCACTGGGTGCCGCGGAACACCGCGTCCGGCACGTGCAGGAGTTGCGCGTCAGGATCGGACTCCCCAGCGGTACGAACCACCGGCACCGACTCGCCGGTCAACGCGCTCATGTCGACCTCTACCGCACCGTCCAGCAGCCGGGCGTCGGCGGGGATCGTAGCCCCTTCGTCGACCAGGATGACGTCGCCGGGCACGATCTCCACCGCGTCGACCTCGACCCGGTGACCGTCCCGCAAGACGTGAGCCTGCGGCGGCAGGAACGCCGCGAGCGCCTCCACCGACCGTTCCGCCTGCTGCTCCTGCCAGAACGCCAGTGCCGCGTTGAGCAGGACGACGGCGACGATGGCGACCGCGAGCGGCGGAGTACCGGAGAGCCAAGCCAGCACCGCCGCGCCCCACAGCAGCAGCGCCAGCGGGTGGATCAGCTGCCGGACCAATGCGCTGGCCCATCCAGCGCCGCGCTTCTCCGGCAGCGCGTTGGGACCGTACTGGGCGCGGCGCCGCACCGCTTCCTCGACGCTCAAACCACTCGGCCGTGCTCGCAGATCGCGCAGCAGGGCCTGCATGCCTTCGCGCGGATCCCGGACGGGGGCCGACACACCAGGTGCGGCGATCGCCGGAGTGGTGTGGTCCTCGCTGATCTTCACGGTGGATCTCCTCACCTGTCCTCTCCACCGTCAGCCACCGGCGCAGGTATCCGCGAGGGACGAAGGTCCTCAAGCGCCTGGTTCGGCTACCGCGTCGACGGGTCCGTCGAACACCGCGCCCAGGCGCCCGTCCACCGTCACCAGTTGCCCGTCGCGAAGGGTGGTGGTGGCGGTACGCGTCCCGACGATGCCGGGAATGCGCAGCTCCCGGCTGACGACCGCGGCATGGCAGGTCAGGCCGCCACCGTCGGTGACCAGGGCGGCGGCCTTCCGCAGGATCGCCATCCAGTCCGGCGACGTCATCGCGGCGACCAGGATCTCGCCGGCCGCGAACCGGTCGGCGTCGACGGGCGACCGGAGGATCCGCACCACACCGGAGATCCGGCCGGGTGCCGATGCCAGTCCGGAGAGCAGCCGCCGGCCGTGCGGGCCGTCGCTCGGCGCAGCGGTGGCCGCGACGGGCTCGTGCAGCGTGGTGAGGGGCCGGGTCTGGACGAGGTAGGTGCATCCGTTCTCGATCGCCCACTCCATGTCCTGAGCCGATCCGTAGTGCTGTTCGACGCGGATCGCCAGCCGGGCCAGGTCGACGGCCTCGGCGTCGCTGAGCACGCGGCGGGCCGCCTCCGCCGGAGTCAGTTCGACCCGCTGGTCGGCGCCGTCGGGTCCGGTGACGATCTCGTGACTCTGGTAGCCGATCGTCGCCTGCAACAGCGTCGGACCGGTCTTGCGCACGACGTAGGTGTCCGGAATCACCTGGCCGCTGACGACGACCTCGCCGAGCCCGAGGGCGCCCTCGATCACCACGTGCGCGGTGTCGTTCGAGGCCGGGTCCGCGGAGAACATCACGCCGGAGCGCTCGGAGCGGACCATGCGCTGCACGACCACCGCGATCGCCGGCTCCTCGGTCAGACCCTGCGCCGCCCGGTAGGCGATGACCCGCGGGCGGTAGAGGGAGGCCCAGCACTCCCGCAGCTTGCTGAGCAGTTGCTCGTCGCCGCGGACGTTGGTGTAGGTCTCGTTCATCCCGGCGAACGAGATACCGGCCGGGTCCTCGGCGGTCATCGACGAGCGGACCGCGACCGAGACGTCGTCGCCGAGACGGTGGTACGCGGCGAGGATCGCCTGGTTCATCCCCGCCGGCAGCGGCGCCGCCGCGATCTTCTGACCCAGCTCGTCGGCGAGCGCGGCGAGCGCGGACGGGTCCTCGGTCCGCGTCGCGACGACCCGCGCGGCGAGCTCCTCGCGGAGTCCCGCCGCGTCCATCGCCTGCAGGTAGGCCGTGGCGCTGAGGACGAAGCCGGGCGGGACCGGTAGCCCGGCGCGGGTCAGCTCACCGAGGTTCGCGCCCTTTCCGCCGGCGATCGCGGTATCCGCTGCCGACAGGTCGTCGAACCACAGCACGGTGGCGCTGGTGTCGAGCATGGTGTCCACCTCTTCCGTTCTCCGGGCTCCTCCCCACCGTCCGCCCGACGGCGGTCCCGAGGTCAGAGGCGCTGGACGGCGCCGCCCGGGACCAAGGTCCCGGACGGTTCCGGGCGGCCCTCCGAGCACGCGGGACCAACGCCTCTGACCCCCCGAACGCCCCGGAGAGAGCCTGGGGGTGTCGCAAAGAACCCCCCTTCGACCTCATGGACGAGGTGACGTCAGATGGCCACCACCCACGGCCCGGAACGGACCCGCAAGGCCCCCCGCCTCCACATGCCGACGGCATTCCACGGAGTCAACGGCACGGCCGAACCGGCCGCACCGCTCGGCACCGCCACCCGCATCGCGCTGGCCGCCACCCGGATCGTCGTCGGTTGGACGTTCCTCTGGGCGTTCCTCGACAAGGTCTTCGGCCTCGGGTACGCCACCCCGGACGGCAAGGGCTGGATCGACGGCGGCTCGCCCACGAAGGGCTTCCTGTCCGGCGCCGAAGGCCCCTTCGAGGGCATCTACCACGACCTGGCCGGCACTCCGTTCGCCAACTGGGCGTTCATGCTCGGCCTGCTCGGCATCGGTGTCGCGATGATCCTCGGCATCGGCATGCGCATCGCNGCGCGTCCGGAGCGCGGCGGGCGAGCCTTGGGCGTCGATGACCGCCGAGCGTCGCGCGGTGGCGTGGTGGGCGGCGAGCATCCGGGCCAGCGCACGCAGCGGTCCGTCCCCGTCCTCCCCGGCCGCGAGCAGCGCCGAGAGGCGCCGGTCGGTCGGCATACGGCGCATCACCACCAGCCAGTCGCACGGCCGACCGTCCGGCCCGTGCACCTCCGCGACACCGAGGTAGACGTCGCGCGCGAACTGGCGGTTGAGTTCGACTTCCCGGTGACAGGCGTGCCTCCGCGACTCGGGCGTGCGGAAGTCGACGAACCCGAGGTCGAGCGGCTTCTTCAGCTTGTAGGCACGGTCGCCGGTGAAGAAGACGACGCCGGAGTGCGTCTCGGCGACGGCGGCCGGTTGCTGCGGTATCTCAGCCATGTTCACAGTCAACGGGCCACGAAGGCCGGCGGGGGACGGGCGGAGGCCACCCGATGCTGGGACCTTCGTCCCGGTCAGCCGCGCGCCCGAACGCGACCGACCCAGCGGTACAGCTCGTCGGCGCCCCAGACGATCGGTGGGAACGTGCAGAGCAGCGCGAGTGTCCAGCCGTCCAGCGGGGCCGTGCCGAACACGGATTGCAGCGGCGGCAGGTACACCAGCGCGGCGGTGAACACCACCTCGAACACGATCCCGATCAGCAGCAGCCGGTTGGTGAACAGTCCGGCCGTGAACAGCGAGACCCGCTCGGTCCGGGATGCGAACGCGGTCCCGATCTGGCAGGCGACGATCGCCGCGAACGTCGCGGTGGTGGCCTCCAGGTACGCGGAGTGCAGCGGGGAACCGGCTCCGGTCTCCGCCCCCGGCGTCCAGCCGGCGCGCCACAGCACCGAGAAGAACGCGAGGAGGGCCAGAGCCGCGGACACCGGGCCGAGAACCGCCCAGGCACGGATCAGCATGCGCCGGGTGACGACGCCTTCCTTGCGGCGCCGCGGTGGGCGGTCCATCAGGCCCGGCTCGGCCGGTTCGCGGCCCAGCGCGAGCGCGGGCAGCGTCTCGGTGCCCAGGTCGATCGCGAGGATCTGCAGCACGGTCAGCGGCAGCGGAATCGCTCCCCCGGACAGCGCGAACAGCAGGAAGGGAACGATCTCCGGCACCGCGTGGGCGAAGATGTAGAGGATGAACTTCCGGACGTTGTCGTATACCCGGCGTCCGGCCTCCACCGCCCGGACGATCGTCGCGAAGTCGTCGTCGGTGAGCACCATGGTGGCGGCTTCCCTAGCGACGTCGGTGCCCGAGGCACCCATCGCGATGCCGATGTCGGCACGGCGTAGGGCCGGGGCGTCGTTGACGCCGTCACCGGTCATCGCGACCACCTCGCCGCGCCGGGACAGCGCATCGGCGATCCGGAGCTTCTCCTCCGGGGTGGCGCGCGCGAACACGACCTCCCCGTCGGCCTGCAACAGGTCGGCCAGCTCCTCGTCGCTCATCGCGGCGAGCACGTCTCCGGTGACCACCGCAGAATCGTCGTCCCCGATCCCGACGGAGCGAGCGATCGCCGCACCGGTCAGCGGGTTATCGCCGGTCACCACGTGGACGCGGATGCCCGCACCGTGGCAGGTCTCGACGGCGGGCGCCACCGACGGGCGGGCCGGGTCGAGCAGGCCAACCAGGCCGCAGAGGATCAGGTCACGCTCGACCGCGTCGCGATCGGCCGGCACCGTCGCGCCCAGCGGACGGCGCGCCACCGCGAGTACCCGCAGCCCGCGCCCGGCCAGCTGCGCGACGACGCTCTCCGCGGTGGCCCGCTCGGCCGCGGTGAGCCGGCAGAGCGGCAGCACCGACTCCGGCGCCCCCTTGCAGGAGACCTCCCGGCGCTCGGTGCCGCGGTCGATGGTCGACATACGTCGCAGCCGCGGATCGAAGCGGTGGACGGCGATCCGCAGCGCCCCGCGCGCGGGAACGTGCGTGCGCGCGAACCGCAGCAGTGCCAGCTCGGTCGGGTCGCCGGTGCTGTGGTCGCCGTCGAGGGTGGCCTCCGTACACCGGCCCAGCACCTCGGCCAGGGCGGCGACGTGCCCATCGCCGGGTGGGATCTCCGACGCCGTGCGGATGTCCACGTGGGGTGTCCACAGCTGGTGTACCTGCATCCGGTTCGCGGTCAGCGTCCCGGTCTTGTCCGTGCAGATCACCGTCGTCGAGCCGAGCGTCTCCACCGCGGAGAGCCGTTTCACCACGGCGCCCGCCCGCGCGAGGGAGCGGACCCCGACCGCCAGGGCCAGCGTGATCGTCGGCAGCAGCCCTTCGGGCACGTTCGCCACCAGTAGGCCGACCGCGAACACCAGCGCCGCGGAGAGCGACAGACCGGCGAGCAGCCCGAGTGGCAGGAACGCGACGCCCACGCCGATCGCGACGGCTGCGATCAACCATGCGACCTTGCGGACTTGCTGTTCGAGTGGGCTGTCCTTGCGCTCGACGCCTTGGGAGAGCGTCGCGATCCGGCCGATCTCGGTGGCGGATCCGGTCGCGAACACCACGGCCCGGCCGCCGCCGCCCGTGCACTGGGTGCCGCGGAACACCGCGTCCGGCACGTGCAGGAGTTGCGCGTCAGGATCGGACTCCCCAGCGGTACGAACCACCGGCACCGACTCGCCGGTCAACGCGCTCATGTCGACCTCTACCGCACCGTCCAGCAGCCGGGCGTCGGCGGGGATCGTAGCCCCTTCGTCGACCAGGATGACGTCGCCGGGCACGATCTCCACCGCGTCGACCTCGACCCGGTGACCGTCCCGCAAGACGTGAGCCTGCGGCGGCAGGAACGCCGCGAGCGCCTCCACCGACCGTTCCGCCTGCTGCTCCTGCCAGAACGCCAGTGCCGCGTTGAGCAGGACGACGGCGACGATGGCGACCGCGAGCGGCGGAGTACCGGAGAGCCAAGCCAGCACCGCCGCGCCCCACAGCAGCAGCGCCAGCGGGTGGATCAGCTGCCGGACCAATGCGCTGGCCCATCCAGCGCCGCGCTTCTCCGGCAGCGCGTTGGGACCGTACTGGGCGCGGCGCCGCACCGCTTCCTCGACGCTCAAACCACTCGGCCGTGCTCGCAGATCGCGCAGCAGGGCCTGCATGCCTTCGCGCGGATCCCGGACGGGGGCCGACACACCAGGTGCGGCGATCGCCGGAGTGGTGTGGTCCTCGCTGATCTTCACGGTGGATCTCCTCACCTGTCCTCTCCACCGTCAGCCACCGGCGCAGGTATCCGCGAGGGACGAAGGTCCTCAAGCGCCTGGTTCGGCTACCGCGTCGACGGGTCCGTCGAACACCGCGCCCAGGCGCCCGTCCACCGTCACCAGTTGCCCGTCGCGAAGGGTGGTGGTGGCGGTACGCGTCCCGACGATGCCGGGAATGCGCAGCTCCCGGCTGACGACCGCGGCATGGCAGGTCAGGCCGCCACCGTCGGTGACCAGGGCGGCGGCCTTCCGCAGGATCGCCATCCAGTCCGGCGACGTCATCGCGGCGACCAGGATCTCGCCGGCCGCGAACCGGTCGGCGTCGACGGGCGACCGGAGGATCCGCACCACACCGGAGATCCGGCCGGGTGCCGATGCCAGTCCGGAGAGCAGCCGCCGGCCGTGCGGGCCGTCGCTCGGCGCAGCGGTGGCCGCGACGGGCTCGTGCAGCGTGGTGAGGGGCCGGGTCTGGACGAGGTAGGTGCATCCGTTCTCGATCGCCCACTCCATGTCCTGAGCCGATCCGTAGTGCTGTTCGACGCGGATCGCCAGCCGGGCCAGGTCGACGGCCTCGGCGTCGCTGAGCACGCGGCGGGCCGCCTCCGCCGGAGTCAGTTCGACCCGCTGGTCGGCGCCGTCGGGTCCGGTGACGATCTCGTGACTCTGGTAGCCGATCGTCGCCTGCAACAGCGTCGGACCGGTCTTGCGCACGACGTAGGTGTCCGGAATCACCTGGCCGCTGACGACGACCTCGCCGAGCCCGAGGGCGCCCTCGATCACCACGTGCGCGGTGTCGTTCGAGGCCGGGTCCGCGGAGAACATCACGCCGGAGCGCTCGGAGCGGACCATGCGCTGCACGACCACCGCGATCGCCGGCTCCTCGGTCAGACCCTGCGCCGCCCGGTAGGCGATGACCCGCGGGCGGTAGAGGGAGGCCCAGCACTCCCGCAGCTTGCTGAGCAGTTGCTCGTCGCCGCGGACGTTGGTGTAGGTCTCGTTCATCCCGGCGAACGAGATACCGGCCGGGTCCTCGGCGGTCATCGACGAGCGGACCGCGACCGAGACGTCGTCGCCGAGACGGTGGTACGCGGCGAGGATCGCCTGGTTCATCCCCGCCGGCAGCGGCGCCGCCGCGATCTTCTGACCCAGCTCGTCGGCGAGCGCGGCGAGCGCGGACGGGTCCTCGGTCCGCGTCGCGACGACCCGCGCGGCGAGCTCCTCGCGGAGTCCCGCCGCGTCCATCGCCTGCAGGTAGGCCGTGGCGCTGAGGACGAAGCCGGGCGGGACCGGTAGCCCGGCGCGGGTCAGCTCACCGAGGTTCGCGCCCTTTCCGCCGGCGATCGCGGTATCCGCTGCCGACAGGTCGTCGAACCACAGCACGGTGGCGCTGGTGTCGAGCATGGTGTCCACCTCTTCCGTTCTCCGGGCTCCTCCCCACCGTCCGCCCGACGGCGGTCCCGAGGTCAGAGGCGCTGGACGGCGCCGCCCGGGACCAAGGTCCCGGACGGTTCCGGGCGGCCCTCCGAGCACGCGGGACCAACGCCTCTGACCCCCCGAACGCCCCGGAGAGAGCCTGGGGGTGTCGCAAAGAACCCCCCTTCGACCTCATGGACGAGGTGACGTCAGATGGCCACCACCCACGGCCCGGAACGGACCCGCAAGGCCCCCCGCCTCCACATGCCGACGGCATTCCACGGAGTCAACGGCACGGCCGAACCGGCCGCACCGCTCGGCACCGCCACCCGCATCGCGCTGGCCGCCACCCGGATCGTCGTCGGTTGGACGTTCCTCTGGGCGTTCCTCGACAAGGTCTTCGGCCTCGGGTACGCCACCCCGGACGGCAAGGGCTGGATCGACGGCGGCTCGCCCACGAAGGGCTTCCTGTCCGGCGCCGAAGGCCCCTTCGAGGGCATCTACCACGACCTGGCCGGCACTCCGTTCGCCAACTGGGCGTTCATGCTCGGCCTGCTCGGCATCGGTGTCGCGATGATCCTCGGCATCGGCATGCGCATCGCCGGCGTCAGCGGCGCCCTGCTCTACGTTCTCATGTGGACCGTCGCCCTGCCCCCGGCGAACAACCCGATCACCGACGACCACATCCTCGGCGCGCTCATCGTCACCGTCCTGGCCCTGATCGGCGCCGGGAACTACTTCGGCCTCGGCAACTGGTGGCGGCAGACCGCCCTGGTCAAGAGGCTTCCCTGGCTCACCTGAACCCTGCATCCCATCCGCCCCGCGGCCCGGCCCTGAAGGGCCGGGCCGTTCGTCGTGAGGAGACCACAATGCGTGCACTGCGGCTCGTCGGCTGGCAGCGTGACTCCGAGTTCGCGGACGTCGAGGTCCCCGAGCCGGGCCCCGGCCAAGTCCTCGTCCGGATGGGTGGCGCCGGTGTCTGCCATTCCGATCTGCACCTCTTGCACGAGTTTCCGCCAGGTCTACTGGGCTGGCCGGTGCCGTTCACGCTCGGCCACGAGAACGCCGGATG
Organism: Cryptosporangium minutisporangium; assembly: GCF_039536245.1. NCBI lineage: Bacteria > Bacillati > Actinomycetota > Actinomycetes > Cryptosporangiales > Cryptosporangiaceae > Cryptosporangium > Cryptosporangium minutisporangium. The sequence goes on from NZ_BAAAYN010000047.1 coordinate 21,796, forward strand.
GGTACAGGCGATCGGCGCCGGCGTGACCGGTCTGGACGAGGGCTTGCCGGTCGCGGTCTACGGCCCGTGGGGCTGCGGCACCTGCCGGACCTGCGCGACCGGGGCCGAGAACTACTGCTCGACGCTGCCGGGGAACTCGCCCGTGGCCGGCCTCGGCGTGGACGGTGGGATGGCGGAGTACATGCTGGTCCCGTCGTCGCGCTTCCTCGTCCCGCTCCCGGAGGGCCTCAGCCCGCAGAGCGCGGCTCCGCTCACCGACGCCGCGCTGACCCCGTACCACGCGATCGCGAAGGCCCGGTCGGTGCTGACGCCCGGCGCAGCCGCGGTCGTGATCGGGATCGGCGGTCTCGGGCACCTCGCCGTGCAGATCCTGCGCGCCACCACCGACGTCGAGGTCATCGCCGTCGACACGAAGCCGGAGGCGCTCGCACTGGCCAAGGCGTGCGGTGCCGATCATCTGGTGCACGCGAGCGCCTGCGCCGAGGACGCGATCCGCAACTTCACCCGCGGCGCCGGCGCGGCCGCGGTGATCGATCTGGTCGGATCCGGCGCGACGCTGGAGATCGCGGCGAAGTCGGTCGCGAAGAACGGCCAGATCCTCATCGTCGGCCTCGGCGGTGGAACGCTGCCCGTCTCCCTGCTCGGGCTGCCCTACGGCGTCTCGGTGACCCCGACGTACTGGGGCACCCGTCCGGAGCTGCACGAGGTGCTGCGGCTCGCCGCCCGCGGCGATCTGCGGGCGACCGTCCGGACCTGGCCGTTGAGCCGGGCGACCGACGCGTACGCCGCGGTCGCGGCCGGAACCGTACCGGGCCGCGCGGTGGTGGTCCCGGGATGACCCGGGTCTTTGGTCGGTCCGGAGGGGACTTCTCGGCCCTACTGGCGGACCGGGCCCAACGGCCAGGGTGAAGGTAACGAGTCATTCGAAGGGAGCCGACGATGAACGACCGTTCGCACCGCACGGCGGACGCCCCGGGCGACACCCGGGCCGCGGTCGACCAGCTGGCCGAGGCGACGCTGGCGGCGCTCCGCGCACCGTCCGTCCTCAACACCCAACCCTGGCGCTGGCGCCTCTTCGGTGACACCGCGGAGCTCCTGGTCGACCGTGACCGCCAGCTGCCCGCCCTCGACCCGGACGGACGGCTGCTCCTCCTCAGCTGCGGGATCGCACTGAACCACGCGCTGACCGCGCTGCGGGCGGGTGGCTACGCCGGCGTCGTCGAGCGCCTGCCGGATGATCGGCGGCCGGATCTCGTCGCGCGGCTGCACCGCGGTTCGCGCTGCGCGCCCGACCAGCGGAACTACAACGCGATCTACAGACGACACACGGACCGTCGGCCGTTCGCCGATGTTCTGCCACCGATGGCCGATCTGGACGCTCTGCGCGCCGCCGCAGTGCGGCACGGCGTGCACCTGCGCGTCCTGACCGCGACCGAGCTGCCGTCGTTCGCGGACATCGCCACCGTCGCCGACGTCGTCGAGCACGCCGACCGGTCGCTCGCCGCCGACCTGAAGAGGTGGACCACTCGGACGCCCGAGGACCAGGACGGTTTGCCCGCCCGAACCACGACCCCGCCCACCGAGCGACCGGTGCCGGCGCGGACGTTCAACCGGGCCCAACCGCCCCGGCTAGCCACCGGACCGGGCACCGACCGGGGCACCGCGTACACGGTGCTGCTCACCGACCAGGACGAACCCCGAGCCTGGCTGGCCGCCGGCGAAGCGCTCTCCGACGTCTGGTTGACGCTCACCGCCCGTGGACTGGCGGCCTCGCCGATCAGCGAGGTCGTCGAGGTGGCGTCCGCCCGGCGGGCCCTGCGCAACCTCCTCGGCGAGGACGCGTACCCCGCGATCGGGCTGCGGATCGGCGTGCCCGTGGATCCGGCCGACGCACCGCCGTCCCCCGCCCGGCGCTCGGGCACCGATGTCCTGGGCCTACCCGGGCAGTCCTGACCCTCTCGTCCCCGTAAGGAGCGTCCGATGACCACGTTCGTCTACGACTTCACCGACGGCAACAAGGAGATGAAGGCGCTCCTGGGCGGCAAGGGCGCGAACCTGGCAGAGATGACGAATCTTGGCCTTCCGGTTCCGCCTGGCTTCACCGTCACCACCGAGGCCTGCCAGGAGTACCTCCGGACCGGCCGGGAGCCGGACGAGCTCGCCGAGCAGATCACCGCCCATCTGGAGCGCTTGGAGAAGCAGATGGGGCGCTGGCTCGGCGACCCGGACAACCCGCTGCTGGTGTCGGTGCGGTCCGGTGGGGCGTTCTCGATGCCGGGCATGATGGAGACGATTCTCGACGTCGGCCTCACCGACGTCAGCGTGCACGGCCTCGCCGCGCAGCGCGGGGAGAGCGTGCACTCGGCGTGGGATTCCTACCGGCGTCTGATCGAGATGTTCGGCCGCACGGTCTGCGGCGTCCCGGCGGCCGAGTTCGACCAGGTGAAGCGACACTCCGACGACCCGAAGGAGATGGTCGCCGCCTACCAGAAGATCTTCCGCGAGCACACCGGCCGGGAGTTCCCGCAGGATCCCCGCGAGCAGCTCGACCTGGCGGTGCGGGCCGTGTTCGCGTCCTGGAATTCCGAACGTGCGGTGCTCTACCGCCGCCAGGAGCGCATCCCGGCCGACCTCGGCACCGCGGTCAACGTGATGGCGATGGTCTTCGGCAACCTCGGCCCGGATTCCGGTACCGGCGTCGCGTTCACCCGCGACCCGGCCACCGGCGAGCCCGGCGTCTACGGCGACTACCTGCAGAACGCCCAGGGCGAGGACGTCGTCGCCGGTATCCGCAACACGGTGCCGCTACAGGACCTGGAGCGGCTGGACAAGAAGAGCTACGACGAGCTGCTCGGCCACATGGCCCGGCTGGAGGAGCACTACCGCGACCTCTGCGACATCGAGTTCACGATCGAACACGGCCGGCTCTGGATGCTCCAGACCCGCGTCGGGAAGCGCACCGCGGCCGCCGCGTTCGTGATCGCGTCCCAGCTGGTCGACGACGGCCTCATCGACGCCGATGAGGCGCTCGCCCGGGTCACCGGCGCGCAGCTGGCACAGCTGATGTTCCCGGCGTTCGAGGTCGGCGCGGAGACCCGCCCGCTCGCCCACGGCGTCGGGGCCTCCCCCGGCGCGGCCGTGGGGCCTATCGTCTTCGACTCCGCGCGTGCCACCGCACTCGCCGCCGAAGGCCAGGACGTCATCCTGGTCCGGCGGGAGACCAATCCGGACGACCTGCCCGGGATGATCGCGGCGCAGGGCATCCTCACCAGCCGCGGTGGTAAGACGTCGCACGCGGCGGTGGTCGCGCGCGGGATGGGCAAGACGTGCGTCTGCGGGGCGGAAGCCCTCCAGGTGGACGCCGACCGGCGAGAACTCACCGTCGACGGTCAGGTCCTGCGCGAGGGCGAGGAAATCTCGATCGACGGGACCACCGGCCGGGTCTACCTGGGCGCGATGCCGGTCGCGCCGTCGCCGGTGGTGCGGTACTTCGAGGGCGAACTCGCCCCGAACGCCGACCGGCTGATCGCGGCCGTGCACCGGCTGCTCACGCACGCCGACGCCCGCCGACGGCTGGGCGTGCACACCAACGCCGATACCGGTGCGGACGCCGCCCGCGCCCGGCGGTTCGGCGCGGAGGGCGTGGGTCTCTGCCGCACCGAGCACATGTTCCTCGGCGACCGCCGTCCCCTCGTGGAGCGTCTGATCCTGGCGGCGGACGACCACGAGCGCGACCGCGCGCTCGCCGAGTTGCTGCCCCTGCAGCAAGCGGACTTCGAGGACCTGTTCCGAGCGATGGATGGCGCGCCCGTCACGATCCGCCTGCTCGACCCGCCGCTGCACGAGTTCCTGCCGTCGCTGGAGGAGCTGGCGGTGAAGGTCGGGGTCGCGCAGGCGCTGGGGAAGGACCCCGGCGCGGACCTCGCCCTGCTCACGGCCGTCCGGCGGATGCACGAGGAGAATCCGATGCTCGGCCTGCGCGGCGTCCGCCTCGGTCTCGTGGTGCCCGGGCTGTTCGCGATGCAGATCCGGGCCATCGTGCAGGCCGCAGTCGCGCACCGCGACGCCGGCGGCGACCCGCGTCCGGAGATCATGGTGCCGCTCGTCGGTGCGGTGCAGGAACTGGAGACCGTCCGGGCAGAGGCGGAGCAGATCATCGCCGAGATCGGCGACGGCCTGCCGGTGCGCATCGGCACGATGATCGAGGTGCCGCGCGCCGCACTCACCGCCGGCGAGATCGCTCAGGCCGCGGACTTCTTCTCGTTCGGGACGAACGACCTCACCCAGATGGGCTGGGGCTTCTCCCGGGACGACGTCGAAGGCGCATTCTTCTCCCGGTATCTGGAGCTGGGCATCTTCGGCACGTCGCCGTTCGAGTCGATCGACCGCGCTGGAATCGGCCGAATGATTCGGATCGCGGTCGACGAGGGTCGGGCCGCCCGCCCAGAGCTGCACATCGGCGTCTGCGGCGAGCACGGCGGCGACCCGGACTCGGTGCAGTTCTTCGCCGAGGCCGGCCTCGACTACGTCTCCTGCTCCCCGTACCGGGTGCCGATCGCTCGCCTCGAAGCCGGGCGGGCGGCGATCAGCGGGACGACGTCCGACAGCCGCTGAGACCGGGGCGCCGACCGGCGTCCGATCTCGATCGCGAGAGCGGTCCTGCCCCTGGGCGGTGGGCGGGACCGCTCTCGCACGTGCGTCCGGTGTCGGGAGGGTGCTAGCGGTTCAGCTGCGGGAGGAGGCCGCCGGGTGGTCGGCGCCGGAGGCGGTGCTGCGCAGGCTCCAGACGATCGACACGGCGATCGCCACCACGATCACGCCCAACGTGACGGGGATCGGCAGCTTGCCCACCGGGGTCTCGGACAGGATCAGCTTGACGCCGGCGAAGGCGAGCAGGACGGCCAGGCCGTAGTGCAGATGCACGAAGCGGCGCAGCAGACCAGCAAGGCAGAAGTACAGGCTACGCAGCCCGAGGATCGCGAAGGCGTTGGCGGCCCAGACGATGAGCGTGCTGGTGGTGATCGCCAGGATCGCCGCGACCGAGTCGATCGCGAAGATCAAGTCGGTGGCCTCCACCGCGATCAGCACGACGAACAACAGCGTCGCGACCCGTTCGCCGTTGACCCGGGCGAAGAACTTGTCGCCGTGGTACTTCGCGTCGGTCGGGACGACCCGACGGACCAGACGCACGACCGGATTGCGGTCGGGCGGGGTCTGCTCGCCGTGCCGGAACGCCATCGTGTAACCGGTGTAAATCAGAAAGAGACCGAACACGTACGCGGTCCAGAAGAACGTCTCCAGCAGTTCGGCGCCGACGAAGATGAACACCAGCCGGAAGATCAGCGCGCCGATCACCCCCCAGAACAGCACCTTGTGCTGTACCGACGCGGGCACCGCGAAATAACTGAAGATCAACGCGAAGACGAAGACGTTGTCGATCGACAGCGCTTTCTCGATCAGATAGCCGGCGAAGTAGGTGCCCGCCACCTCGCCGCCCTGCCACGCCCACACGATCACGCCGAACAGCAACCCGGCGGCGATCCAGACACTCGACCAGACCGCAGCCTCGCGGAAACCGATGACGTGATTGTCTCGGTGCAGGAACAGGTCCACCGCGAGCATCGCGGCGACGGCCAGCATCAAACCGGCCCAGGCCCACCAGGGGACAGACATCGGCGAGAGACCCTTTCGTCCGAGCCGGCCCCGGGGCAGAGGCCGGCGTGCTGGACGAAGGTCTCCCCGGCCACCGCGCCGGTGGCTGCGCCGCCGGAACCCGGATAGGCCAGGTCCGTACTGACGACGGCACGTGGTCGTCGGGTACTCCCCTTCGAACTACGATCAACTATTCACGAAGCATGCTTCGTGTGTCAAGGGTCCGCCGAGCGGAAATGCGATGCTGGCTTCGTAGGTCGCAGCAGAGGCCGAGGGAGGGGCGGCGTGAAGGAGTGGACGTTCTTGACCAACCACGCCCACGTGTTGCTGGCCATCGCCCGGGAGCCGACCGCGCGACTGCGTGACGTCGCCGACGCGGTCGGTATCACCGAACGCGCCGCCCAGGCCATCGTCGCCGACCTCGAGAGCGCCGGCTACCTCCAACGACAGCGCGTCGGGCGACGCAACCACTACACCGTCAACCCGGCAGGCCGGTTCCGTCACCCCGCCGAGGCCGACCACCGCATCGGCGACCTACTCGACCTGTTCACCGACTCCCGGGCCACCTGAGCCACGCGAAATCCCTGGTTGTGCCCGATCTTCCGGCACTCAAACCTGCTGACAAGCCGTTTCCATTGGGCGGCCCTGACACAGCGGGCCCGTCCTGCTACAAAGGGTGCACTTCGTGATGAGGCGCCTACCCAGTCACGACCAGAGAAGGTGACGTCGTGCCCTCACCGCCAGCTGACCCGGACGGTCCTGGACTACCGGCTCGCCGACCCCCTGACCCACGAGCCGCCGAGGACGTTTCGCTGACCTTCCCGGATCTGCCGCACCTCGAACTCGACCAACTCCTCGGCCAACTGGTTGAACGCGCCACCGAGGTGATGGGTGCGCAAGGCCGATTGCGTGGACTGCTCCGCGCCAACCAGGCCATCGTCGGGGACCTCGCGCTGCCCACCGTGCTCCGGCACGTCGCCGAGGCGGCCCGAGACCTCCTCGACGCCCGCTACGCCGCGCTGGGCGTGCTATCACCCTCCGGTGGCCTCGCCGAGTTCATCCACGTCGGCATGGCGCCGGACACCGTGGCGCGAATCGGCCACCTGCCGGAGGGTAAGGGCCTGCTCGGTGCGTTGATCGACGATCCGCAGCCGATCCGGCTCGACCGGATCGACACCGCCCCCCGTTCCTCCGGGTTCCCTCCCGGGCACCCGCCAATGGAGAGCTTTCTCGGCGTCCCGATCCGCATCCGCGACGAGGTTTTCGGCAACCTTTACCTGACCGACAGCCTCCGCGGCCACTTCAGCAACGAGGACGAAGAGCTGGCTCGGGCACTGGCCGCCACCGCCGCAGTCGCCATCGACAACGCCCGCCACTTCGAGTCCACCCGGCGGCGGGGCGAGTGGCTGGACGCCACCGCCGCGGTCAGCCAGCGGCTCCTCACCGCGAACACCCGGGACGCGCTGTGGACGATCGTCGAACATGCCCGGCGACTGGCCGACGCGGACGTCGTCGCGCTCTTCCTGCCGGACCCCGATGGGTCGTCGATGCTGCGGGTGGAGGTGGCCGTCGGCACACCGGACGAGGACTCCGCAGCGCGCCTGGTCGGACGCCAGGCTCCTACCGACTCCTCGCTCTGCGGTCACGTCTTCACCACCGGGCAGCCGCTCCGGCTGCGAGATCCGGCCGACCGCCCCGAACTCCCCCAGTCCGCGATCGCCGACGATATCCTCGCCGGTCCGATGCTGGTCGTGCCGCTCGCCGGTTCGACGGAGCCCAACGGCGTGCTGGCGGTCGTTCGCCGCCCGAATCGTGCCACGTTCTCCGGAGAAGATCTCGACATGGCCGCCGGGTTCGCGGCCCAGGCGTCGGTCGGGCTCGAGCTCGCGCAGGCGCGCGCCGAGCAGGAACGCGTCGGCATGCTGGAGGAGCGGCAACGGATCGCGGAGGACCTGCACGACCATGTCATCCAACGGCTGTTCGCGGCGGGGCTCACGCTGCACGGCCTGGCCGCGCGGCTCAACGCACCCGCGGTCTCCCGCGAACTGCTGGGGGTCGTCGACACACTGGACGACACGATCAGTCAGATCCGGACCAGCATCTTCGCGCTCCAGCAGACCGGCTCGGCGGGCGGCGGCGGGTTCCGCGCCGAGGTCCTCGAGGTCGTCGGTGACGCCGCACGCGTCCTGGGATTCTCTCCGGATCTTCGGTTCTCCGGGCCGATCGATGCGCTCCTCGGGTCGGGTGCGTCGCAGAAGTCCTCCGGCGCGGAGATCAGCGTCGCCGAGGACCTGATCGCAGTGCTCCGCGAAGCGTTGAGCAACGTCGCCCGGCACGCGCGGGCCACCCGTGTGGACGTGGACCTCGCCGCCGGCGACGCTATCGGCGGAGCCTCCGAGATCAGGCTCGAAGTGCGGGACAACGGGGTGGGGATGGGCCCGACCGCCCGGCGCAGTGGCCTGGCCAACCTGCGGGCGCGCGCCGAACGGCACCGAGGCACGTTCGTCGTCACCCCGGCCGCCCCCACCGGCACCTGCCTGCGGTGGTCGGTGCCGCTCGACTAGCGGTGCCGGCCGACGGGCGAGCCGCGTCCGGTGGCCGGACGCGGCTCGGGCGCGGTCAGATACGTGCCAACTCGTCGTCTCCGGCCGCCGGGGCGGGCGCCGGGGGCGGCGGCGACGGGCGATCCCCCGGATCGGTGCCACCCAGATCGAGGCGGAACGGCGGGTACTCGTCCCGCATCAGCGCGGCGTAGGCCGCCACCCGCAGCGTCCAGCGCTGCATGCCGAGGATGAAGTCGAACACCGCGGTCGGGTAGCGGCGGGTGACCGCCAGCGTCACGCCGGCCACCAGGGCGAGGATGCCGACCAGACCCAGGTTGTACGCGAGCCGGTCGTCGCCGTTCACCGCCCACCAACTCGTCCCGCCGAACAGCGCGATCACCAGGTAGTGCGGCAACGCCAGCAGCCACCACTTCACCAGGACCAACGGCCGGGACAGTTGCTCGGGGTAGGGAATCGACAGCGTCGCCGGGTAGTCCGGCGCGGCACCGAGGGTGAACGGCGGATACCGGTCGGTGCCCAGCGTCAGGGCGTAGTACGCGACGCGCCAGTGCCAGCGGAGTACGCCGACGTTGAACGCGAAGACCCCGTGCGGATACCGCCCGGTCAGGAGGATGCTGATCCCGGCCACCACGGTGAGCGCACCGAAGGCGAGCCAGAGGAAGGCCAGCACGATCAGGTGCGGGATCACCAAGATCCACTTCACCAGCCAGAGCCAGCGATTCAGCGGCTCCTCCAGCCGGGCGTCGACGCGCACCGGGTACGTCGGCGCAGCCGTTCGCGACCGCCCGAGTCCGGTCGGCGCGCCGGAGGCCGCCACCGGGCTCGACCCTGGTGCTGGGCCGGAGCCCGACGCCGGACCGGGGTCGTGGGTCAGGCCCACCACCGCGCCGGCGAGCAGCAGGGCGGCCACGAGCCCGGTGACCGCAGCCGCGCCCAGGAATCCGGCGCCGACCGGACCGAGCGCGTCGGTGCGGACACCAGCGCGAGCAGCGACGTCGATGCCGGGCGTCGCGTCCGCGTTCATCACCACGAGCGTCCAGTCACCACGCCGCACGTCCCAGGTCATCGTCTGCCGCCCGGCGCCGTCCGCGGACGCCACCCAGAACGGTTGCTCGGCCGGGGTTCCGGCGGGCGCGCCGGCGCCGTCGTGGCGCTGGTAGAGCGGCTGACCACCGGATAGATCGGACACCACGTCGTAGGACGCCGTGCCGAGGTACGCGGTCACGTCCGACGTGCGGGCGATCCCGACGAACACGTTCTTGCCCGTCAAGTCGTCGACGCTGATCCGCACCGTGCCGAGCTGGTCGACCACCCGGTCCCAGCGGCCCCCGTGCACGTCGGCGAAGACCTCGATCCGCTCGGAGGAAACCGCGTAGGTCGGTGTCGCCAGACGCTCGGACTGCAGGGTGTAGTAGCCGGCGTCGTCGCGCTGCGTGCCGTGCGCCCACAGCAACGGGGCACCGATCGCGAGGAGCCCGAGCGTCGCGGCGACCGCGACGATCCCGAGCACCAGAAGTACGGTTTGTCGGGGACGCATGGTTACCCTCCTGACAGTGCGGGGAGGATGGCGAGGAGGTGCGACCCTTCCCCACCGTCCAGCGTCGTCTTACCGGGCGCCGCGCCCCAGGCCGGAAAGACCCTCGGGCCCGGGACCAAGGCCCTGTCCGTCGTTCGGCGCCCGGACGCGGTCGCGGACCACCAGCACCGGGCACGCGATCCGCCCCGCCAACGCGCGCGGCACCGACCCGAGCAGCTGCCCGGGCAGGCTGTCCCGTCCCACCGCACCGATCACCAGCAACGCGGCGCCGGCGGACAGGGCGTCCAGCGCATGGATCGGCCCGTCCTCGACCACCCGCCCGGCGACCTCCACGTCCGGGTAGCGCGGCACGCCCCCGGCGATCGCCGCGTCGAGGAGGGCCCGGGCATCACTCGGCGGATCCCACCGCCCAGCCCTGGCGCCGGGCGCGTGCACCACCATCAGGCGACCACTGCGCGCCCTCGCGGCGGCAAACGCCGCGTCGAGGACCGCGCGGTCGTGAACCGAACCGTCGATCCCGGCCAGGACGTCGCCGGTCCAGTGCGGCGGCCCACCGGTCGGGCTACCGGCCACCACCGCCACGTCGCACGGCGCGTAGCGGAGGACCGACGCCGGGACCGATCCCAGATGAGTGCCGGCCTGACCACCACGGCCGCTCCGTCCGACGACGAGCAGTTCGGCGTCGGCGGCCTCGCGGAGCAGCGCGGTGGCCGGGGAGTCCTGCCGGACCGCGCCGGTCACTAGCTGTGGGAACTCGCGCTGCGCGCACCGAGCCAGCGCCTGGTCGAGTACCGGATGTCCGGGCGAAGGCATGCCGGGCGGCGCGGATTCCGCGACGACCACGTGCAACAGAACGCCGCGTGCTCGCGCCTCCCGCGCGGCCCAGTCGAGCGCGCGGGTGGCGCCCGGTGAACCGTCGACTCCCACGACGACACGGCGCCCGCTCTCGTCCGGCTTCTGCTGCGCACCGTCACCGATCACGGCGGACCTCCTCAGTCGTTCCCCCGTGATCGTCCCGTCCGGCGCCGACCGGCGGCAGAGGCCGAAGTCCCGCTTCGGTCCGGTCGTCGTCCGACTCGGGACGGCCGACCTGCCGATCGGGTACCGATGGCCCTGCCCTGCGGCGGAGCGCGGCGGGACGCTGAGCACGAGAGGCGCTTTCGGTTCGTCGCGGAATCGCCCCGGCCCGAGGGAGGTTCGGTCATGAGGCGTCGCCCCACCACCTCGCGGTGTCGTCGACTCGCCCGGCGGCTCGGTCTCACGCGGAACCCGCTCTGTCGGCGGGCCGACCGTCTCGAAGGCGCTCTGCTGCTCGCGACGCCGGTTGTCGTTCTGCTGGCGCTCGGCTCGGGCGTGCTGTTCGGCGTCGGAGGCTATCAGGACGACGTCGCCTGGGCCGAGGAGGCACGCCGCGGCCGGACGCTGGTGCCGGTGGTGCTGCAAGCCGACACCCCCACGGCGACCGACGCCCGGACCCCACTCGGACCGGGCGTCCGAGCAATGTGGACGCTCCCGGACGGACGCCACCGCACCGGTCGGGTTTACCCGCTCACCGCAGCGAAGGCCGGTCAGACCGTCGAGGTCTGGATGGATTCGTCCGGCTGGCCGCTCGCGCCGCAACACAGCCGGACGGACTTCGTGGTCGGCGGTGTCGTCGACGGCGCGGTGGCAGCACTTGTCCTCGGCTCGGTCGCGGGGGCCGTGCTGCTCAGCATCCGTGAGCACCTGGACCGGGTACGGATCGACTCCTGGAACGCCGAGTGGTCCGTCGTCGAACCGCAGTGGAGCAACCGCCGCTGACCGGCCGTCCGCGCACGCCCGCGGCCGGTTCACCTCGCGGTGAGCCGGCCGCGGCCGTTCGGTCCCGACGCCGCGCGACGTCACGCGTAGACGTAGCGAGTGTCGTCGTTGAGGTAACCGAGCTCGTCCACCACTCGGACAACACCGTCCACGCGTCGGGCCAGCGCGGCGGCGAGCACGGCTTCGCTCCGGCGCTCCAGGTGCCCGCGCAGCGTCACCACTCCCTCGGTGACGTCGACGGTGATCGCCGCCGGCGGCAGGAGGAGCGCGCGCTCCACCACGTCGGTCACGATCTCGTCGCGGATCTGGTGATCCGGGCGGGTGAAGACCTTAACCAGATCTGCCCGGCTGACGATCCCGACCAGCGCGCCGACGACGTCCACGACCGGTAGCCGCTTGACGCCGCCACTTTCGAGCACGGTCGCCGCCTCGACGATCGAGGCGTCCGGTCCGATCGTCGTGGCCGGCGACGTCATCAGGTCGTTGGCCGTGGTGCCGTGGGCCTTCTCCCGGTCGACCCGGTGGCGGCGGAGGAACCGCGGCCACTCGTCGCCGTCCTCCTGATAGGTGATCTTGTGCAGCAGGTCGGTGGCGGTCACCACGCCGGCCACGTGTCCGGCCTCGTCAAGGACGGGGACGCCGCTGATCCGGTGGCGGTCCAGCTGCTCCGCGACGTCCTTGGCCGGCGTGCCGACCCGGACGGTGACGACGTCGGTGGTCATCACGTCGCGAACCGTACGGTGCCTCATCGTCTGCTCCGTTCCCGCCGCGCTCCGCGGCGTCTCCAGGCGGGTGGCTCGCGCCGCGTCGATCGACGCGGGAAGCCCTCGCCTCGATCGTTCCGTCGGTGAGGGACGCGGAGCAGAGGCCGAAGTCCCGTCCTGAGGGACCAGTGGTTGTCCCGGCCCGCTGGGCAACACCCGAACTCACGTAACTTCGATGGTCAGACGGGGAAGGAACAGCGGGCTCGACTGGGGCTGGCCGTTGAACGTGAACGCGTCGCTGCCGTAGGTGAACGCGGCGTCGGCGCTCCCGGTGGTGTTCTCGTTCTTGACCAGCCAGGTCTCGAAGCCTCCGACCAGATCAGTGGGAGGGTTGTTGCGGAGCACGCCAGGCGTGTCGACGCCGTCACCGTTCCAGTCCCCGACGATCTTGTATTCGGGGATCGATCGATTCACCGTGCCGTAGCTGAACGAGAGCTGGGCCGTGCCGCCCTGCGCCCGGGCGTTGGTCAGCAGCCATTGGTTGCCACGGACGACGCCCGCGGTGTCCACACCATCGCCGTCCCAGTCTCCGACCACCACCACGTCGGTCCGGGACAGGCCGTAGACGAAGCTGACCTCTGGTGAGGACGGCGTCATGTCCTGTCGGATCGTCCAGACGAGATGGTCGCCCACCATGAGGACGTAGCCGACCTCGTAGGCGTCGTCGGCGGGATCGAGGTTCCCGGCGATCGGGACACCGCGCAGGAAGTCCGTCGCTCCCGGGACGCCGAAGTCGAACGTGACGTGTGCGGGGCCGCTGCTGTTGGTGTTGCGCAGGAACCAGGTGAACCTGCCCTCAGGAGGGCTCGCGACCGCCCGTGCGATGCCGACGGTTTCGTCTCCGTCGCCGTCCCAGTCGCCAACGATCGGGACGTCCCAGTCGCTCCCGGCGCGGCCGAAGCTGAACGTCAGGTTCGCGCGTCCGCTGGTGGGTGTCGTCCGGATGTGCCAGGACCCGTCCTGGTAGATCACCGGCCCGCTGACGCCGTCCGGCGTCGCCGCGATGACGGGTGAGGACAGGGCGACCAGTGGCAATACCATCAGCACGGTGGCGAGTAGCGCCGCGATGCGCCCGCGCCGTGACGAGGTACGCATGAGTCCTCCTCGGGCTCGATGGGAGTCTCTTCTCCAGGTTCGCGGCCGAAGGGTTTCCGCAATAGAGGAGAAAGACCCGCGAATTCAGGCGGATCAGTCACGCTGCTCCGGGCGCCCCGCTCCGCCGCAGGGCGTCCCAGTCGCGGCGCACCGCGTCGAGGAGGACGTCCGCGTCCGGGACCGCGTCGGTGTCGGTCTGCACCGCGACGACCAAACGACCCGCGTAGGAGAGCGCGAGCACCGACACCGGCACGTTGCCGGCCAGCGATCCGATCGGCACCAGCTCCCGGACCGGCGCGCCGAGCAGACCCATCGGAGCCGATGGGCCGATCAGATCGCTCTCCACGAGGTTCACCACGTGCTGGCGGACGCTGAACCACCGCGCCACCCCGACGCGGGAGAGCGCCGCGAAGAACGTGGTGGCCCCCTCCGACGGCTGTGCGGCCTTGGCCGCGGAGGTCCGTACGCTCACCTGCCGGAGCCGCTCCGCCGCAGCGTGTGCGCCGACCGGGAGATCGACGAGGAACGCGCCGGTCTGGTTACCCGCGTCGGTCGGTGCCCCGGCGGAACGCAGCGACACCGCGACCGACGCGCGGACGACGAGCCGGTCGACGGGTTCCCCCCGCTCCCCCAGCAGCGCCCGCAGACCGCCGGCGGCGAGCCCGAGGATCAGGTCGTTGACGGTTCCGCCGTGTGCATGCGCGACGCGCTTGGCGTCCGCGAGGTCGAGGCGGACGACGCCGACGTGCCGACGCGGCCCGACCGGGCGGTTCAGCGAGGCCGGACGCGGACCGGTCGACCGGGTGGTCAGCGTGCGTACGACACCGCGGACCCCGGCCAGAGTGCCCGGACGGAGTGCGGTGACGACCCGCCGCCCGCCTCCGAGCGTCGTCCCAGCGTGGTCGCGCGCGAGGGCCCACCACGACGGGTGCGCCCCGATCCGCGGATGCTCCGCGTCCGGCGATCGGGGCTGATCGGTATCCGGGCACAGGGGACGGTCGAGCAGTGCGAGTACCAGTCCGATCCCGGCGAGGCCGTCGGCGACGACGTGGTGCAGCACGACGACCAGCCCGACCCGCCCGTCGGGCAGCCCGGTCACGAACCACATCCGCCAGAGCGGCCGCGAGCGATCGAACGGTTCGACCATCAGCCGCGCCGCGAGATCCAGCAGCGCCTGCTCGTCTCCGGGCGCCGGCAGCGCCGCCTCGCGGACGTGTAACCGGATGTCGAACCCGTCGCGGTCGATCCAGAGCGGCGGTCCCGCGAGGACGCCGGGACTGTGCAGCACCTGCCGCAGCCGCGGCGCCGCCGCGAGGCCGTGCTCGATCGTCCGCCGGATCGCGCCCATCCGGAGGTGCCCGTCGGCGTCGACCAGCGTGTCACCGTCCAGCGTCGCCACCGCGGTCATGTGCATCGGCACACCGGGCACCTCTGCCGCGAGGTTGATCACGTCCGCCGCCCGGAGCCGCGCGAATCGGCTGTCGCGCATCGTCGATCACCCGCCTCTCCTCCAGCTCAGCACGATGCCGGGCGGCCCCGTAGATCCGAAGGACAGGGACCTTCGGCCCGGACGGACAGGACTCAAGTGACCTGCGGAGACACCTGCGACGGATGGAGCCTGAGGGTGTCGATCCGTGATCAAAGGAGATCGCAATGACAACCACATCGGTTCGAGGCCAACGTTCATCCGGTCCACGGGCGGCCGCACCGCGCGCCCGGGCGCTCGGGCCGATGTCGGCGACCGCACTGGTCGTCGGCAGCATCGTCGGCACGGGCGTCTTCACGATGCCGGCGGTGATGGCCGGCGCCGGGACCAGTTCCTTACTCGTGCTGGCCGTGATCTCCGCCGGAGCCTTATTACTCGGCGTGCTCTTCGGCCAGCTGACCAAGCGGGTGCCGAACAGCGACGGCGGGGTCTACGCGTACGCCCGCCACGAGTTCGGCGACTTCGCCGGCTACCTGACCGCCTGGTGCTACTGGATCACTGCCTGGGCCGGGAACGCCGCGATCGTCTCCTCCTGGGTGCTTTACGTGGAATCGTTGTTCGGCATCGAGAACCCGAGCGCCTGGACCAACCTCGGCATCGCGCTCGTCGGTCTGTGGATCCCGGCCGTGGTCAACCTGATCGGCGTCAAGCAGACGGCCTGGGTGCAGAACGTCACGGTTGTCTTGAAGTTCGTGCCGCTCATCCTGGTCGGAGTCGTCGGCTGGTTCTTCGTCGAAGCCGCCAACTTCGGACCGTTCAACGCCTCCGGCGGCAGCCTCTACGACGGCATCAGTATCGCCGCCGGTGTCGCGCTGTTCTCGTTCATCGGCGTGGAGTGCGCCGCGATCGCCGCCGGCCGGGTCAAGAACCCGGAGCGCAACGTGGGCCGCGCCTCGGTGCTCGGCACCGCCGCCAGCGCGCTGCTGTACCTGCTCGTCACCGCCGCCGTCATGGGCCTGGTCTCGCACAGTGCGCTGGTCGACAACGGTGCTCCGTTCGTCGACGCGTTCCAGACGATGTTCGGCGACGCCGCCTGGGTCGGCAAGGTGGTCGCCGCCACCGCGGTGATCTCGGGGCTCGGCGCGCTCAACGGCTGGACGCTGGTCACCGCCGAGATGCCCTGGGCCGCCGCGAAGGACGACCTGTTCCCACCCCAGTTCGCCAAGACCAACCACGACGGCGCGCCCTGGTTCGGCATCGTCGTCTCGACCGTGCTCGCCTCGGCGCTGATGGGCTTCGCCTACAGCGGCAACACCGGCCTGACCGTGTTCACCTACCTGGTCAGCCTGTCGGTGGTCACGGTCGCGATCCCGTACTTCTTCGCCGCCTGCGCGCAACTGGCCTACCTGGTCTCGCGTCGCCGCAAGGTCGCCGGCTGGGCTCTGGCCCGGGACCTGACGATCGTCGTCGCGAGCGCGCTGTTCTCGCTCTGGGTCGCCGCTGCGGCCGGTTACGCAGCCGTCTACCAGACGATGATCGCGCTGCTGATCGGCATCCCGATCTACGCGTTCCTCAAGGCCCGCCGCGAGCGCCTCGGCACCATCCCGCAACCCCGCGACGCGGGCGCACCGCTCGAGCCACCCGCCGTCGAGCTGATCGACGATCCCCCGGCGAACGTCCCGGACACCCCGGCCGCGCTCACCGACGACACCTCCGGAGCGACACGATGACCCGCACCCGCTTGGGCGTCCACTCCGAGGTCGGCCGGCTGCGCCAGGCGATCCTGCACCGCCCTGCGCTGGAGCTCGACCGGCTGACCCCGGACAACTGCGACGATCTGCTCTTCGACGACGTGCTGTGGCCGGCCAAGGCCCGCACCGAGCACGACGCATTCGTCCAGGTACTGCGTGACCACGGCGTCACCGTCCATCTGTTCGGCGAGCTGCTCGCCGAGACGCTGCACTCGGCCGAAGCCAAGGCGTTCGTCCTGGAGCGGGTCTGCACCGTGCAGCGCCTCGGGACGGCGCTGGCCGCGTCGGTCCGCGCGCTCGCCGAAGACATGGCACCGGCGACGCTCGCCGAGTTGCTCATCGGCGGCATCACCCGGGCCGACCTCTCGCCGCTGCACGCCGGTGGGCTGCGCTGGCAGACACTCGGGCTGGACGACTTCGTGATCCCGCCCTTACCCAACACGTTGTTCCAGCGGGACAACTCCGCCTGGATCTACGGCGGCGTGACGATCAACCCGATGGCGATGGCTGCGCGTCGGCGGGAGTCCATCCACAGCCGCGCTGTCTACCGGTACCATCCGCTGTTCCGCGAGGCGACGTTCCCGATCTACTACGGTGACGACGACGTCGATCACCAGCCGGCCACCCTGGAGGGCGGTGACATCCACGTCCTCGGCCGCGGCGCGGTCCTGATCGGAATGGGCGAGCGGACCACACCGCAGGGAGTCGAGATCCTGGCCCGGTCGCTGTTCCGCGCCGGGCAGGCCTCCCGGGTGATCGCCGTGGAGCTGCCGAAGTCGCACGCGCTGATGCACCTCGACACCGTGCTGACGATGGTCGACACCGACACGTTCCTCCGCTACCCCGGTCTGGCACCGGAGACGTTGCGGCACTGGTCGATCACCCCGGCGTCCGCCGACGAGATCGTCGAGCAGAACAACGGCGGGCTCGCGGTCGAGCAGCGCGACGACCTGTTCGGCACCATCGCCGACGCGCTCGGCATCGACCGTCCCCGAGTCCTCTGCGTCGACGCGGACGGCCGCGCAGCCGCCCGGGAGCAGTGGGACGACGCCGACAACGTCCTCGCGCTCGAACCCGGCGTCGTCGTCGGCTACGAGCGCAACACCGTCACCAACACGATGCTCGCCGAGAACGGGATCAAGGTCCTGCCGATCCCCAGCGGCGAGCTCGGCCGCGGACGCGGCGGCGCCCGCTGCATGTCCTGCCCCATCGAGCGAGAGGGAATCTGAGATGACCATCGCCGTCCGCGCGCCCGGCTGCCTGATCAAAGAGCTCGACCTGACCAAGGAGGAGTTCCTCGACCTGGTCCGGCTCGCCGCGGAGCTCAAGCGAGAGAAACGACTCGGCACCGAGGGTCGCCGCCTGACCGGGCGCAACATCGCGCTGATCTTCGAGAAGGCATCCACCCGGACTCGGTGCGCGTTCGAGGTCGCCGCCTACGACCAGGGCGCCCACGTCACCTACATCGGCACCGACGGCTCCCACCTCGGACACAAGGAGTCCGTCCGGGACACCGCCCGGGTCCTCGGCCGACTCTACGACGGCATCGAGTACCGCGGCTTCGACCAGTCGGTCGTCGAGGATCTCGCCGAGTTCGCCGGCGTGCCGGTCTGGAACGGCCTGACCGATCAGTGGCACCCGACGCAGATGCTCGCCGACGTTCTCACGATGCTCGAGCACCGCCCAGGGCGGATCGAGGAGATCAGCTGCTGCTACCTCGGCGACGGCCGCAACAACGTCGCCCGATCGCTGCTGGTGACCGGTGCCCTGCTCGGGATGGACGTCCGGATCGCAGCCCCGGCCACGCTCCAGCCACCCGCGGACGTGGTCGCTGCCGCGCGGGCGGCCGCCGCCGGCTCCGGCGCCCGGATCCTGGTGACCGACGACGTCGACGCCGCGGTCCGCGGCGCGGACTTCCTCTACACCGACGTCTGGGTGAGCATGGGTGAGCCGGACGAGGTCTGGGACGCCCGGGTCCCGCAGCTCCTCCCCTACCGGATCACCACCGACCTGCTGGCCGCCACCGGCACGCCGACGACGAAGGTGCTGCACTGCCTCCCGGCGCTGCACGACGCCGAGACGTCGGTCGGTCGCCGGTTGCGAGACCGGTACGGCCTGGTCGGCGCCGAGATCGCCGACGACGTGTTCGCCTCCGACCGCACGATCGTCCTCGACCAGGCGGAGAACCGCATGCACACGATCAAGGCAGTCCTCGTCACCGCGCTGGAGCGTTGAGATGCGTATCGTCGTGGCGCTGGGCGGCAACGCTCTGCTGGAGCGCGGTGAGAAGCCGGACGCCGCAGTCCAGCGCCGACACGTCCGACGGGCCGCCGCCGCACTCGTTCCGCTCGCCGCCGAGCACGAGCTCGTGGTCTGCCACGGCAACGGCCCGCAGGTCGGGTTGCTCGCCCTGGAGAGCGCGGCGGACCCGGCGCTGTCCCGGCCCTACCCGCTGGACGTCCTCGACGCCCAGACCCAGGGCATGATCGGGTACTGGCTGGTCCAGGAGCTGCGCAACGCGGGTCTGCGCCGATCTGCGATCGCGGTGCTGACCCAGACGGTGGTGGACGCCGGGGATCCGGCGTTCGCCACGCCGACCAAGTTCGTCGGCCAGCTCTACGACCGAGCCGAGGCCGAGCGGCTGGCCGCCGAACGAGACTGGCGGATCGCCCCGGACGGTGCGGGCTGGCGCCGCGTGGTTCCGTCGCCTCGGCCACGGCGGATCGTCGAGCGGGACACCGTCGCGGCGTTGCTGGACACCGGTTCGCTGGTCGTCTGCGGAGGCGGCGGGGGCATCCCCGTCGTCGAGGCCGCCGACGGCCGGCTCACCGGCGTCGAGGCGGTCGTGGACAAGGACCTCACCGCCGCGCTGCTCGCGATCGAGCTGCACGCGGACCGACTGATCATCCTCACCGACGTCACCGCAGTGATGCGCGACTTCGGCACCCCCCGGCAGAGTCCGATCGGGGCCCTCGGGGTGGACGAGCTCGCCGGGCTCGGGCTGCCGGCCGGGTCGATGGGGCCGAAACTCGACGCCTGCGGAATCTTCACGGCCGCGACCGGGAACCCGTCGGCGATCGGTGCCGTGGACGACGCCGCGGCGATCCTGCACGGCGAGGCCGGAACGTGGATCCGTCCGGCCCCCGCCCCGGCGGGCGCCGGGCGCTGACACCGAGGAGCCGGTGACACGTCGGTGTCACCGGCTCATGCGCGTCCGCGCTTCGGGTCAGCTCTTCGGTTCGTCCCGGACGATGACGACCGGGCAGCTCGCGTGGTGCACACAGTACTGGCCGACCGAACCGAGCAACGCCTCGGCGAACCCGGTATGTCCCCGGTTGCCGACCACGAGCAGTTGCGCGTCGTCCGCGGCGGCGAGAAGCACCCGCGAGGCCGCGCCTTCGACGACGTGCTCGCGGATCGTCACCGGCCGATCGTCGCCCAGTACCTCACCGAGCGTGTTATGCAGCACTGACCGTGCCGCGCCTTCCACGTCGAAGTCGCCGGGCGGCGGCATGTACCCGAAGACCAGAACCGGGTGCCAGGCGATGACCGCGTCGACGCTGCTCCCGGTGAGTTGCGCCTGTCGGACCGCCCAGCGCAGGGCGCTCTTCGAGGCGTCCGACCCATCGATTCCCACCACGATCCGGCCGGTGTCAGTCATGGTCACCTCATTCCATGTCGGACGATCTGGCTGTGCCCGCCCCGCTGTCCGAGCGCTACCCACGGCCGACGCCGCTCAGACGGCGTTCGGCGATCCGGCAACCGGCGGAGGGGGCGATGGGCCGCCGGGCGGGCTGACTGGGCAGGGCGGGCCCACCCGACAGCGTGCGGTCCGCGGGATCGACCCCCCGCGCAGTCGGTGGGGGTCAGTGGGCCGCGGTGGTTGCACGCACCAGGACGACCGGGCAAGCGGCGTGCCGGATCACGGTCTCACCGACCGAGCCGAGGAGGAGGTCACGGAAGCCTCCGCTTCCCCTCGCGCCCACGACCAACAGCTCGGCTCCGTCCGCAGCGTCCAGCAAGGCTCGGGCGGGACGGTGGTGCGCGATCACGGGCCGCACCTGCACGTCCGGGAACTTCTCGGACCAGCCGGCCAGCGCTTCGCTGAGCACGCGTTGCTGCTCCAGGACGTGATGCGCGGGTAGTGGCGCGTACGCCTCGACGATCGCCGGATCGTCGGTCGGCCAGTACCACGACCGCACCGCGGTCAACGGCACCGACCGCATCGACGCCTCGGTGAACGCGTACTCGATCGCGGCCTGGCACGTCTCGCTGCCATCGACCCCGAGCACGACCCCTGGCCCATCGGCGGCCGGCGGCGTCCCACGCTCCGGCACCACCGCGACCGGGCACTCCGCGTACGTCGCGACCTGGGTCGCGACCGAGCCCAGCAACAGCGCCGGGAAACCACCCAGACCCCGCCGACCGACGACCAGCAACGCGGACTCACTCGCCCGCTCCAGCAGAACAGTCGCCGGCCCACCGTCCACGATCTCGGTCGTCACCGCCGCGGACGGTGCGATCTCCGCCGCGTGCCGGGCCGCGTCCGCCAGCACGTCGCGACCGGCCGACCGACCGTCCTGGCCCTCCGGCGGACCCCACGCCGGCCACATCGCGTACGCGTACGCCGGCCACGTGTTCACGTACACCAGATTCAGTGCACGCCCGCGCCGACTCGCCTGCGCCGCCGCCCACGCGACCGCATGCAGGCTGGCCGCCGAACCGTCCACACCCACCGTCACCGGAGCTCCCGCTGCGTACGTCATGGCGTCGCTCCCCTCAATTCTCTCGTCTTCACTTCCGAGGCTAGGACGTCGGATGACCAGCGGTAATGGGCGAAGGTCCCGACTTGCGGGGCCTCCGCCCCTGGTCCGTTCCCGGGTTCGGGCGACAGGCTGGAGCTGAACTGAGGAGGCCGTCATGCGACTCGTCGAGAACAAGTCAGCGCCCGGCGCGGACGCCGACGTCGCACTGCTCCCGGTAGAGCGACCGACCCGGTGCGGCTCGCGGACGATCGGCGCCTACATCCGGACGAACGGCGAGATCCGCTACGTGCCCGCAGTGGACGTCGAACGGCTGACCCTCGGCGTGGTGGCCGTCGCCGGCGCCGCAGCCGTCCTCGGGAGCGCACTGCACCGGCGACCCGCCGTGGGGCCAGTGACGATGGGACCCGGCGGCTGGGTGAGCGTTCGCGGCGCACGCGGTGCGCTGCCTCGACTGCGTGGTCGCGCGTCCGCGCACCGGCCGTGGTGGGCCCGGATCCTCCGCGCCCACCGCCTCGTAATGCAGCCGTAAAGTGACCTGTGATCACGCGTGAGCCGGGCGGCGCTGCACGCCGCCCGGGGCGAGCGCGGCGAGCAGATCGAGCGCCGTCACCAGACCGAGCGCACGGCCGTCCGCGGAGACGACGGGGGCGGCTCCCTGCCGGTCGGCGAGCAGCTGCCGGATCGCGGCCCGGACCGACGTCGTCGCGGCGATTCTGCTGATCCGGACACCCTCGACCGCGTCGCCCGCGGTGGGCTCGCCGTGCACCGGCGGGCGTACCGGCCAGACCGCCGACACATCGCGCAGGCCGAGCAGGCCGACGGCGTGCGCCGCGGCGTCGACGACGAGCGCGACCTCGCCGCGATCACGGATCCGGCTCCAGGCCACCGTGATCGGCTCGTCGGCCGCTACGACGACGCAGGGCCGCATGACGGTAGTAACCGGCGCGTCGGCCGAATGCCGCGGTGTCGACGCCTCGATCGGATCCTCGTCGGGCCAGAACGTCGCCGAGTCCCACGTAGGGTCGTAACTCATCTCGACTCCCCCTCCGCTACGGCAGCCAGCGCGGTCGCTACCGCCTGGCCGTCCACGGTCTCGTGTTCGATCAGGTCGGCGACGAGGTGGTCGAGCGCCGGACGGTGGGCCCGCAGCAGCGCCGTCGCGCGGGCCTCGGCCTCGCGCAGCAGCCTTGTCACCTCGTCGTCGATCTTCTGCTGAGTGGCTTCGGCGTACGGACGGGTCCAGGGCTCGTCGGCCGCGGACTCCGGTCGGGCACCGGGTGCACAACTGATCGGACCGAGCACCGGCGACAGGCCGAGCTCGCTCACCATCCGCCTGGCCAGTGCGGTGGCAACGGCCAGGTCGTCGGCCGCCCCGCTGGAGGCCTCGTCGAACACCAGCAGCTCCGCGGCCCGTCCGCCCGATCGGACGGCGAGCTGGTCGAGCAGGTAGCCCTCCCGGTAGAGGTGACGCTCGACCTCCGGGAGTTGCTGAGTGACGCCCAGCGAGGCACCGGCAGGCAGGATCGTCACCTTGGTGACCGGATCGGTGCGCCGGCAGAGCGCGGCGACCAGCGCGTGCCCGGATTCGTGCACGGCCACCCAGCGTTGCTCCTCCGGAAGCAGGGCGGTCGAACCGTCGCGGCGACCCAGCAGTACCCGGTCCCGTGCGTCGTCCAGATCGACGGTCGTCACCGTGGTGCGCCCGGCCCGGACTGCCGCGATCGCGGCCTCGTTCAAAAGGTTGGCCAGGTCGGCTCCGGAGAAGCCGGGCGTCGCCCGGGCGACCCGGTCGAGCGCGACATCGGGCGCGATCTTCTTGCCGCGGGCGTGCACCCGAAGAATGGCCTCGCGATCCCGCTGGTTCGGCAGCGGAACCAGCACCTGGCGGTCGAACCGCCCCGGGCGGAGCAGCGCCGCGTCGAGCGCCTCGGGCTGGTTGGTAGCGGCGAGCACTACGACGTCGGTCGTCTTCTCGAACCCGTCCATCGCGGCCAGCAACTGGTTGAGCGTCTGTTCGCGCTCGTCGTTGCCGAACAGCGACGAGCGGCCGCCGCGGCGGCTACCCATCGCGTCGATCTCGTCGATGAAGACGATCGACGGTGCGTTCTTCTTCGCCTCGGCGAACAGGTCCCGGACGCGGGACGCGCCGACACCGACGTACATCTCGACGAACTCGGAGCCGGTGATCGACAGGAACGGCACCTGCGCCTCGCCGGCCACCGCACGCGCCAGGAGGGTCTTACCGGTGCCCGGCGGCCCGACCATCAGCACACCGCGCGGGCCGGTCGCGCCGAGCGCCGCGAACCGCGCGGGCGCGCGGAGATAGTCGACGACCTCGGTGATCTCCTGTTTGACGCCCTGATAGCCGGCGACGTCCGCAAAACGCGTGGTCGGACGCCGGGACAGGATCACAGTGGCCTTCGCGCGGCCGAACTCTGCCGCCCGCCCCGTCGGACCACCCGCGGCGGAACGCCGCCTGAGCCAGACGATCACCCCGATGATCACGGCCGGCAGCAGGAGCAGCGGCAGCGGTCCCCAACCGCTCGACGTGACCGCATCCACCTCGACGTTCTTCGCGAGCAGCTGGGCGTCGAGGTCGGCGACGCCCAGCGCAGTGGGCAGCTGGGTCCGGAACAGGTCCCCATTCGTGTACCGCCCGGTGACGCCACCGTCCTCGCTGATCGTCACCGCGGCGACCTTCCCAGAGCGCACCTGCCCGGCGAACTCGCTGTAGGCCACGGTCGTGGTCTGGTCAGCCCTCGCCGACATCCAGAGCAGCAGACCGGCCAGGGCGAGGACCGCCAGCAACGGGCCCCAGGACTTCCACCAGGGCTTGGAGTCGGGCGCAGCCGGGTCGCCCCGCGGCGGTGGTGCAGGCCAGCGCATGGCGGTCCTCCCCGGTTGGGGTCGAGATCAGAACCGGGCGGCGACGTACTCTGCGAGATCGACGAGCCGGGCGGAGTAACCCCACTCGTTGTCGTACCAGCCGAAGACCTTCACGAGGTTGCCGTCGGCCAGCGTCAGCGGCGCGTCGAAGATGCACGACGCCGGGTCCCCGATGATGTCGCGGGAGACGATCGGCGCGGTGCTGTAGCGCAGGTAGCCGTTGAGCCGACCGGCCGCGGCCTCCGCGAAGGCCTGGTTGACCTCGTCGGCCGTGGCGTTGCGACGCAGCTCGACGGTGAGGTCGGTGAGCGAACCGTCTTCGACCGGAACCCGGACGGCGACGCCGCCGAGCTTCCCGGCAAGCTCCGGGATGACCAGGCCGACCGCCTTCGCCGCACCGGTGCTGGTCGGAATCATGCTCGTCGCCGCCGACCGGGCCCGTCGAAGATCCTTGTGCGGGGCGTCCAGCAGCGACTGGTCGCCGGTGTAGGCGTGGATCGTGGTCATCAGGCCTCGCTCGACGCCGAACGCGTCGTTCAGCACCTTCGCCATCGGGGCGACGCAGTTCGTCGTGCAGGACGCGTTCGAGATGACGTCGTGGCGGGCGGGATCGTAGGTCTCCTCGTTGACGCCGAGCACCAGGGTCGCGTCGACGTTCTTTCCGGGGGCGCTGATCAGCACCTTGCGGGGTCCGGACTTGAGGTGGACCGCTGCATCCTCCCGGGTACGGAACCGCCCGGTGGACTCGATGACGAGGTCGACACCGTGCGCTCCCCAGTCGAGCGCGGCCGGGTCCCGTTCGGCGGTGACCGCGAACCGGTCGTCGCCGACCGTGATCGCACTGCCGTCATCCGTCGTCACCGCTTCGGTGTCGAGCCGGCCGAACGTGGAGTCGTAGGTGAGCAGATGCGCGAGGGTCGCCGTAGCGGTGAGGTCGTTGACCGCGACGACGTTCAGGCCCCGGGAGCGGGCGATGCGGTAGAAGCTGCGACCGACTCGACCGAAGCCGTTGATACCGATGCGGACGGACATCGTTCCTCCTCGAACGGGGTCGGGAGCCGGCATTTGCCGCCCCACTTACCTTTCTAGAGCTCACGGCTGGTGGGCGTGAGGGCCGCCGTCCCCGACCCTTCGGGACCTTCGACCCCCGCCCGCTGTCGACGCGCCCTCACGGGTACGGCCCGCCCGATCGGGAGGGCCGCACCCGTGGGATCAGCAGGACGGGCGCGGACGACGCCCGCCCGATCGCAGAACCCCGAGGACGTCGATGGCCAGGCACACGAACAGCGCAATCCCCCAGCTGTTCCACGTGCCCCAGGCGAGCACCGCCGGCGTACCGAGGATGAGCCACACGATCAACCAGATGACGGTCACGGCTGTCACCTCCTTTCACGGTCAGGTCACAACCAGGCCCCGGTCGGCGAAGGCGCGGCGGGCGGTGGCCAGCTGCTCCTCGGTCGGCTCCGGCGTTCCTTCGAGCCGGTAGGGCAGGCCGAGCGCCTCGTACTTCGGCACCCCGAAGCGGTGGTACGCCACCACGTCGACGCGCTCGACGTTGGGGAGCGTCGCGACGAAGCCCGCCAGGCCCTCGACGTCGTCCTGCGCGTCGGTCAGTCCGGGCACGAGCACGAACCGGATCCAGGTGGGCCGGGCCAGCCGGGCCAGCCGCTCCGCGAAGGCGAGCGTCGGCACGAGCTCGCGCCCGGTGACCCGGCGGTAGGTCGCCGGGTTCCAGGACTTGATGTCCAGCAACACCAGCCCGACGTCGGCGAGCATCTCATCGGTGGCATGACAACCGAGAAAGCCGGACGTGTCCAGCGCGGTATGGATGCCCTCGGCCGCGCAGGCTGCGAGCACCTCCGCGGTGAATTGCGCCTGGAGCAGGGGTTCCCCGCCGGAGATCGTGACGCCGCCGCCGGTGACGTCGAACAGCCGCCGGTAGCGGCGCACCTTCTCCATCACGTCCTCCACCGAGGTGAGGACACCGTTACGCCGATACCAGGTGTCCGGGTTCTCGCAGTACTGGCAGCGCAGCGGACAACCCGCGGTGAACAGCACCAGCCGGGTACCCGGGCCGTCGACGCCGATCGAGAGGTCCCACGAGTGGACCGAGCCGCTGATCATGTCAGACCGCCTGGTGGAAGGTTCGGTTGACCACGTCGCGCTGCTGTTCCCGGGTGAGCCGGACGAAGTTCACCGCGTAGCCGGAGACCCGGATCGTGAGGTTCGGGTACTTCTCCGGGTGGTCCATCGCGTCGAGCAGCGTCTCCCGGTTGAGCACGTTGACGTTGAGGTGGAAGCCGCCGGCGTCGACGTAGCCGTCCAGGACGCCGACGAGGTTCGCCACCCGCTCCTCCGCTGTCCGTCCGAGACCAGCCGGCACGGTGGAGGCGGTCAGCGAGATCCCGTCGCGCGCGTCGTCGTACGCGATCTTGGCGACGCTGAGCGCGGCCGCCATCAGGCCGTGGCCGTCGCGGCCGTTCATCGGGTTGGCGCCCGGCGCGAACGGCTCGCCCGCCCGCCTGCCGTCCGGGGTGTTACCGGTGTGCTTGCCGTAGACGACGTTCGAGGTGATCGTCAGCACCGATTGCGTGTGCAGGGCGTTCCGGTAGGTCGGCTGCCGGCGCAGCTTCTGCATGAACGTGTGCACGAGCTCGGTGGCGATCGTGTCCGCGCGGTCGTCGTCGTTGCCGTAGGTCGGGTAATCACCCTCGGTCACGTAGTCGACGATCAGACCGGACTCGTCGCGGATCGGACGGACGGTCCCGTACCGGATCGCCGACAGCGAGTCGACCGCCACCGACAGCCCGGCGATGCCGCACGCCATCGTGCGCTTGACCGGGTAGTCGTGCAGCGCCATCTCGAGCCGCTCGTAGGCGTACTTGTCGTGCATGTAGTGGATGACGTTGAGCGCGTCGACGTACGTCTCGGCCAGCCAGTCGAGCATCCGGTCGAACCGGGCCGCCACGTCGTCGTAGTCCAGGACGTCGTCGACCGTCGGTGCTGTGGCCGGGCCGATCTGCTCGCCCGACACCTCGTCCCGCCCGCCGTTGAGCGCGTAGAGCAGTGCCTTCGCGACGTTCACCCGCGCGCCGAAGAACTGCATGCTCTTACCGACCTGGGTCGCCGAGACGCAGCACGCGATCGCGGTGTCGTCGCCGTAGCGTGTCCGCAGCAGTTCGTCGCTCTCGTACTGGATCGCGCTGGTGTCGATCGAGGTCTGGGCGCAGAACCGCTTGAACCCCTCGGGCAGATCCGGCGACCAGAGCACGGTGAGGTTCGGTTCGGGCGCCGGCCCCAGGTTGTAGAGCGTCTGCAGGAACCGGAACGACGTCCGGGTGACCAGCGGGCGCCCGTCGCGGGCGATGCCGCCGATCGCCTCGGTGACCCAGGTGGGGTCGCCCGAGAACAGCGCATCGTACTCCGGGGTCCGCAGGAAGCGGATCATCCGCAGCTTGATCACGAGGTCGTCGACCAGTTCCTGGGCCTCCGGCTCGGTCAGTCGGCCTTCGGCGAGGTCACGCTGCAGGTAGACGTCGAGGAACGTCGACGTCCGGCCCAGCGACATCGCGGCACCGTTCTGCTCCTTGGTCGCGGCCAGGTAGGCCAGGTAGAGCCATTGGATCGCCTCTCGGCCGGTCTCCGCCGGGCGGGTGACGTCGTGGCCGTAGGTCGCAGCCATCGCGATCAGCTCGTGCAGCGCACGGACCTGCTCGGCGAGTTCCTCGCGGTCGCGCACCACGTCCGCGCTCGACAACATCGCGTCGAGGCGCGCCCGCTCCACCTCTTTCGCGGCGATCAGCGCGTCGACACCGTAGAGCGCCACCCGGCGGTAGTCG
Organism: Cryptosporangium minutisporangium; assembly: GCF_039536245.1. Classification (NCBI taxonomy): domain Bacteria; kingdom Bacillati; phylum Actinomycetota; class Actinomycetes; order Cryptosporangiales; family Cryptosporangiaceae; genus Cryptosporangium; species Cryptosporangium minutisporangium. Next base: position 49,876 of record NZ_BAAAYN010000047.1, read on the forward strand.
CCGATGATGCGTCCGCGACCGTAGGCGTCCGGCAGCCCGGTGACGATTCCGGCCTTCCGCGCGGCACGGATCCGCGGGGTGTAGGCGTCGAAGACGCCGTCGTTGTGCGTTTTACGATACTTGGTGAAGATCTCTCGAACACGCGGATCCGGCGTGTAGCCGTAGGCTGCGAGGCCGTTCTCGACCAGCCGCAGGCCTCCGTTCGGCATGATCGCCCGCTTGAGCGGCGCGTCGGTCTGCAAGCCGACGATGAGCTCGTCGGCTTCGTCGAGGTATCCCGGCCGGTGACTCGTGATCGTCGACGGCGTAGCAGCATCCACGTCGAGGACCCCGCGCTGCCTCTCCACGGCCATCAGGTCGGAGACGCGGCTCAGCAGTCGAGCGGTGCGCTCGGTGGGGCCGGCCAGGAAATCGCCGTCCCCCTCGTAGGGGGTGACGTTGTCGAGGATGAATTGATGGACGTCGATGCCGTGACGCCACCGATGCCCGGAGAAGCCGCGCCAGGCGTCGAGCCGCTCGGGAGCCGCGGTGGTAGTCATTGGTCCTCCTCGTATCGCACATGCGGGCCTCACCTCGTTCCTATGCGGCACAGCGGCTCCCGGGCAGAGTCCCCGTCCCCGATCGACCGGGACCTTCGCCCCGGAACGAGCCGAAACTCCGTGCCCGACACCGGGACTTCAGGCTCTGCCGCGGGCGAACCGGCCGCGCCAGGCTCGAAGTGCAGGCGCCGGACGCCGACCGCGGCGACGGCGCACACCCGAGAGCGCCCGCGGCGCGGGAACGGAGCGAACCGTGTCACACCACCGAACCCTCCGGGACGTCATGACGACGCCAGTCGCCACCGTTGGTCCGGACACCCCAGCGAAGAAGATCGCTCAGGTCCTGGACGCGCGGCACATTCACGCCCTGCCCGTCCTCGACGAGCAGCGCAACGTCGTCGGTGTCGTCTCCGAAGCGGACCTGCTGCACAAGATCACGTACGCGGACCTCACCGACGCCGACACCGACGGTTGGACCAGGTTGTTCAGCCGTCGTTCCGGGGCGAAGGCCAAGTCGCGGGCGTCGGTCGCGCGTGAGCTGATGACTGTTCCTGCGGTCACGGCACTGCCCGACACGACGGTCGTGGAGGCGGCACAACGGATGGAGCGGTACGGCGTCAAATGCCTGCCGGTCGTCGACGGCGTCGGCGAGTTGCTCGGCATCGTGACCCGCAAGGACATCGTCGGGGTGCTGCTCCGTCCGGACCAGCAGATCCACCACGAGATCCTCCACGACGTCCTCGGCCGGGCGCTCCACCTGGACGCGGCGGACCTGGCCGTCGAGGTGACCGACGGCGTCGTGACCTTGCGCGGTCAACTCGACCGCCTCACTCAAACGACCGTTGCCGTCGGTCTCGCGAAGCGTGTCGACGGAGTGGTCGGAGTGAAGAACGAGCTCACTTACCTCACCGATGACACCGTGTACGCGGGTCTGTGACGAGCGACAACGACGGAGCACCGGTGCGGCCCGGGCCGTACCCGTGCTCCGTCGTCGTCGATTCCGCATCTCTTTCGTGCAGGGAACGAACGGAACCGGCCCTACTTCTTCTTCGGCTGCGCGATCGCCACGGCACGGAAGGCCGGCGGGGCTTCGCTGACCTGCGCGGTTATCTCCAGGATCCCGTTGGTATAGGTCGCGGTGACCGTGTCCTCCTTCGTGCCCTCTGGCAGGTCGATTCGCCGTGCGAACGCCCCGTACCGGAACTCCGACCGGGTACCTTCCGACTTCTCCTCACGGCGCTCGGCCTTGATCGTCAGCGCACCGTTCGCGACCGTGATTTGGACGTCCTCGTCCGGGTTCACTCCGGGCAGTTCGGCCCGGAGGACGTAACGGTCCTTCTCACGACGCTCCTCAAGCCGGATGCCACCACGTGCGTGGCCCAATGCTGGCCAGACACCCAGCGGTGGAATGCCTTCCTCGACCCAGTCGAACAAGTCGACCAGCGTCGGCGGGTGCGGACGCTTCGCCACTGTCGTCACCTCGACGGCCCTCCTTCCTTCGGCGCGGGACGGTTCGTTCGACCATCCCATCTCCATCGCATCTCGCATCGAGGACCTCCAGTAGGGGCGAACGGCCGGCGGAGGCAGGACCTTCGCCGGGCAGAACCCACGTCCGCCTCGTCGGACACATCCGTTTCTCGGCCTGGCGATCAGCGCCTGACCTCCGTCCGGTCCGCTCGGGACTTCCTCCTCTGCTCCCAACGCCGCCCGGAGCGAAGCATGGAAGTGAGCGGAGAACCGCGGCTGTGCCGTGGCCACCGCGACAACCGTGGCACCTCGAAGGGAGCGCGCGATGACACACCGCACCGTGAAGGACGTCATGACGACCGACGTCCGGAGCGTCTACCTCGGGTCGCCGGCCAAACTGATCGCCGAGCAGCTGGACTGCGCCGGGATCAGCGCGGTGCCGGTGCTCAACGACGAGGCCGCTGTGGTCGGCGTCGTGTCCGAGACCGACCTGCTGCACAAGATCACCTACCAGGACGAGGGCGACGACTGGCCGCGTCTCCTGCGGCGACACCGCACGGACCGCGCCAAGGCCGCGGGGCTGGTCGCGCGGGACCTGATGACCGCTCCAGCGATCACGATCACGCCGGACGCCACAGTCGTCGAGGCGGCCCAGCTGATGGAGCGCCGCGGTGTCAAGCGGATGCCGGTCGTGAACGACATCGGCAAGCTCGTCGGCATCGTCAGCCGCGGCGACCTGATCCGGCTGTTCGTCCGCACCGACGCAGCGATCCGTGACGAGGTGCAGGCCGACGTCCTCGACCGCGTGCTGCTCTCCCCCGCCGGGGTGACCGCCGAGGTCACCGACGGGGTCGTGACGCTCGGCGGAACGCTCCCGCGCAGGAGCGACACCGAAATCGCCGTCGAGTTCACCCGCCGGATCGACGGGGTGCTCGACGTGGTGAGTGCCCTCGCCTACGTCGACGACGACACCAGCTACCGCGCGATGCGCCAGCAGGTCAGTTACCCGTCCGGCCCGTTCCTCTGAGGACGGCCCATCAAATCGAGGAGGTCGTAATGAGGTCCCTGGTGGTCGTCGAGTCGATGTTCGGCAACACCCGCGCCGTCGCTGACGCCGTCGCCGATGGGTTGGCCGCGGCCGGGCCGGTCACCGTGGTGACGGTCGGGGACGCCCCGTCCGCTCCCGAGGAGGACGTGGCCCTGCTGGTTGTCGGCGCGCCGACCCACGCGTTCTCCCTCAGCCGCCCGAACACCCGCCGCGCCGCCGAAGAACAAGGCGCGGAGCACAGCACCACCGGGCTCCGGGAATGGCTCGCGACCCTACCGCCGGCCGGCAGTCCCGACCGGTCGGCGGCCACGTTCTCCACTCGGATCCCGAAGAAGTTCGTTCCCGGCTCCGCGGCCAAAGCAGCCGCCCGGCGGCTGAGCCGTCTGCGGTACCGGCTCGCGGCCCCACCAGAGGACTACTTCGTCCTGGACACCGCCGGGCCGTTACGCGCGGGAGAGATCGCCCGTGCCCGGGCGTGGGGACAGCGGCTCGCCGAGGCCGTGAACTGCCGAGCCGAAGCCTCGCGCGGTCGCACAGCGGAAGGAGATGCGTGAACGGCCCCGCGTACGGTGGGTGGATCCGCTCCCCGGTGACCGGTCTCCGGCGAGATCGCCGCGCTGGACGCCGCTGCGGACTGATCCCGCACGTCGAGTGGGAGGCGCTCACCTCAGGGCAGGCGCCTCCCGGTCGGTCTGCTGTTCAGAAGTGGCGTCCGGGTATCGTGCCGGACTCGAACCGCAGCGCCGCTCGTCGCCGTCGTCCGCCGCGTCGGCCCGTCCTTATGAACCCAGCCGACGCGTGTCCGCGCGCTGGGCCGCCGATCCAGTCTCCTTGCCGGGCGCGTCCCGGGAAAGAACCGCCGCCCCGCGCCGTCCTCCCGAAGGCCCCGAGTGCCTCCAGTCGAGTCGGCCCGGCGGACGGTCGTCGTGAGTACAGTGCGGTGCGCGGACGCCGACGGCGGGAGGGCCAGGATGAGGCCGAGTGACCGGCGGCCGGCGGCGATACCCCTGGAATCCCGACCTCCCGGCTACCCGGCGGAGTACGAGCGTCATGCGGACCTGGCCGACGGGCGTTCCGTGCGAATCCGGCCGATCGTGCCGAAGGATGCGATCGCGCTCGGCGAGGCCATCCGGACGGCCGACGCCGACACGCTCTACCGCCGGTTCCTCGGCGCCGCGCCCCATCTGTCCGAGAAGTTGCTCCAGCACCTGACCACCGTCGACTACCGAACCCGATTCGCCCTGATCGCGCTCGACGCCGACGAGGGTCGAGGGGTGGGTATCTGCCGGTACGAGCCGGTGGAACCGGGCGTCGCCGAGTTCGCCGTGGCGGTCGATCGGGGCTGGCGGCGGGTCGGGCTCGCCACCGCGCTGACCGAGTACCTCGTCCGCGCCGCCGCCGAGCGAGGTGTGCACCGGGTGCAGTCAGTCAGCCTCGCGGACAACACCCCGGTCACGAGGTTGGAGTCGCTCGCGGGTCCGGCCGGTCGGCAGGTGATCCGGATCGGCCTGACGGAGTTCAGGCTGACGCTGGACCGGCTGTGTAGCGACGCTGCCGAGAATGGCCGGGACACGTCGGAGGTGGACGCAACAGCGATGGACGCCGAGCCCGCGGACCGCGCCGCGCCGGACGGCCGCCGCCGGCCCACCGGCAAGCGCAAGGCCCCGACCCACTGAAACCCGGTCTGGCCTTCGGACCGGGACAGCCTCCGAACTCGGGATCATCGACTGCCCTGCAAGTACCCGGACGTCAGTGTCCGACCCGCCGGTGCCCGGTCGCGACATTCCGGACGTGACTCGTTCCCGGCCCCAGGCCGTACGACGTGGCCCCGAACAACCGCATCAGGCGCGGTCATCGACGCGGCTGCGTAACGCGTCCACGACCTCCGAAACGCCGTCCACCTGCCGGGCCAGCGCGACCGCCAACTCCGCCTGAGTACGACGCTCCACGTGTCCGCGCAGCGTCACGACGCAGGGAGCTTCGCCGGGAGCCGGCGGACCGGCCGGATCCGGGAAGACCTCCCTCGGCGGGTCTTCGGCTGGTTCGTGCTGACGGTCGGCACGTTCGTCCTCGTTCAGCAGCTCCCAGCCGGTCCACGGGGCTCCGCGTGGCTGCGGATCGTCATCGCCGGAGCCGTAGCCGCCGCATCGGTGGTGATCCTGGCCGCCTGGCGGCACCCTCGGGCCAAGATGGTGTCATGAGTAGCCAGTCTGTCCCTCCGGTCGGCGTCGAGCCCGGCGGCGGATCCGAACTCCGGTCGCGCACCGGTGAGTTCGTCCTCGGCGGGAAGGGCCTACCGCTGCTGAGCCCGACCCGGATCTACACCTGCGGCATCACGCCTTATGACGTCACGCACCTCGGGCACGCGGCCACCTTCGTCTGGGCCGATGTGCTGTCCGCGGTGGTGACGCTCGCCGGCGCGAAGCCCGTGGCGGCCCGGAACGTCACCGACGTCGACGACGTGCTCACGGTCGCCGCCGCGACACGCGGCCGCGACTACGACGAGTTCGCCCTCGTCCAGGAGTTCCTGTTCGACCGGGATATGACGGCCCTGCGGGTGACTCCGCCCGCCCACGCGCCGCGCGCGCGGCACCACGTGCCCGACGTCCAGCGGATGGCGGTCGCATTGCTGGCCAACGGCCGGGCCTACGAACGGGCCGGACACGTGTTCTTCCGCGGCTCCGACGTGCCAGCCCGGTGTGGCATCGACACTGCGACGGCTCGGACCCTCGTGGCGGAGCAGGGCGACGATCCGGACGACCCACTGCGGAACGACCCGTTCGACGTGCCGGTCTGGCGGCCGTCGCGGGAGGAGGAGCCCGGCTGGCCGAGCCCGTGGGGCCGAGGCAGGCCGGGCTGGCACGCGGAGTGCGCGGCGATGGCGCTGGCGGTGCACGGCCCCGTGGTCGACGTGGTGGTCGGAGGTGCCGACCTCGTCTTCCCGCACCACGCCTACCAGGCCGCCATGGCCGAGGCCGCGACCGGCGCCGGACCGTTCGCTCGAGGGTCGCTCCACGTCGGCAGCGTCCACCGGGACGGGCAAAAGATGGCCAAGTCCACCGGCAACCTCACGCTGGTGGCTGATCTCCTGGCCGACCACTCAGCCGCCGCGGTCCGCCTTCTCCTGCTCGACCGGCGGTACGACGCCGACTGGGAGTACCACGAATCCGGGCTGGCCACGGCCGGACACCGCCTCGAGCGGCTCTACGCGGCGGCCGGCCGCCCGTCCCGATCCGCCTCGGCTCGCGCGAAGGTGGGCACGGCGCTCCTCACAGACCTGGACGTGCCGGCCGCGCTCGACGTCGCCGAAGAGTCGGGCGGCGAGGCCGCCCGATGGCTGCTCGCCACGCTCATGCTGGGCTGAGACACCGTTACCGGGTACCAGGGGCCCTACCCGTTCCGCGCCACGGTGACGAGGCTGGCCGCAGGACGAGCTGACGATCCGCTACGACGCATCCGCGGCCGCGGGCGGTCCTCGTGTTGAGCGGCCCGCTGGACGCCCAGCACTGCCGCCTCCTGCGAGAGGCCCTCGACATGGCGCGGCCGATCCGGCCCGGTGAACCCGTGGACATCGACCTCTCCGCGGTGAGCCGACTCGGCGTCGCGGCCAAGGTGTGTTTGGCCGCGGCCGTCCGCGACGGTCAGCGGACCCGACGGCCGCTCATCCTGCGGAACGTCCCGCCGCAGGCCGGTCCTGAGCTACAGCTCCCGCATCCCGAACGGCCCTTACTCGCCTCTGACCGGTGTGCGTCGCCGGCCCCGAAACGCCTCGGGAACAGTGATGAACCTTCCTTCGCCCAGCGCGTCCGCCGGTCAGGCGATTGTTCCCCCGGTCCTGAGGCACGTGCCCCGGCCTCGGCCCATGCTGCCGCGGTGAGCAGGACCGGATCAACGTCCCTGTCGCCGCAGCCCCAACCGTTGGGAGCATGACGGGAACAACCTACGAGGAGGGCACCCCATGTCCAGTTCGGAGCATCGGGACACCGTGGTCGTCGGAACGGACGGATCGCCGCACGCGGATATCGCGCTCCAGTGGGCGCTGCGATACGCCGAAGCCCGTCAGCTCGCCGTTCGGATGGTCACGGCAACCGAGTGGCCGGCCGCTGCGAACTCGGCTACCCGGTACGCGATCAACGACACGATCACCGCGGCTCACGACGGCGCCCGTCGCATGCTGGACGCAGCGGTCGCGCGTAGCCGTACGAGTCATCCCAGCCTGGAGATCACCGGCGAAGTGTCGTCCGAAGCCGCGGTACCGGCGCTCCTGGCCGCCTCCGAGAACAGTCACCTACTCGTCGTCGGTCGGCGAGGACTGAACCCCGTCATGACCGCGTTGCTCGGATCGGTCTCGACCTCACTGGTCAACCACGCGCACTGCCCGGTGGCGGTCATCCACGAGGATCGGCAGACGGGCGACGACCGCCCGGTCGTCGCGGGCCTCGACGGATCGAAACGCGACCTGGCGACGCTGCGAGTGGCCTTCGACGAGGCCGCCCGGCGGGGCGCGCCGCTGGTGGCAGCGCACGCCTGGAGTGACGTCCCGCTGGCCGAGCTCGTTATTCTGGGCTCCCGCGCCGTCCATTCGTACGAGGAGCTGCGGGCCGAAGCCTCGACCTTGGTCACGGACCAGCTGGCGGCCTGGCGCGCGCGATACCCGGACGTCACGGTCCAAACCTCGATCCACAACGACCAGCCCGCGGCGACGCTCATCGAACTAGGTCAGGGCGCCGGACTGCTCGTTGTCGGGTCCCACGGCCGCGGTGGGTTCGCCGGAATGGTGCTTGGCTCGGTCGCACGTCGGGTCGTTCACCACGCGAACTGTCCCGTGATCGTGGTCCGCGGGGAGCCTCGACCGGACACGGACGAACGCTGAGTCTCCCTTCGCCGACCCGTGCTACGAAACACCGCATCATTCACATCGGCGTGCTCACCGGCGGCTCGCGGTCGTCGGGGTGCCGTTCGACCGGGTGCTGGCCACCCGATTCGGTCTGCACGCGATCGAGGCGGCGCAGGAGCGGGACTGGGGTGGCGCTGCGTGGCACCGACATCGTCCGCGTCCCGATCGAGGACGCGACCCGAGAGCTGAAGACAGTGCCCTGAGCCGCTACGCAGAACCAGAAGTCATCTTCGGCTGATGGTCGGGGTCCGGGTCTCGAGCAACTCCGCGCGCCTGGCGGCGCTCCCAAGCCAACTGCTGCGCGGCGGACGTTCGGCCGCGCAGCAGTCCACACGGGCTTCAGTTCGGCCCGGATGCCCAGGGATCAATGAGTAATAGGCGTGCCGCGGTGCGCGATGCCCCTCGGAAGGCGCGGACGGTGCGCGGCCGGACGGACAGCCGGCTGCCGGTGGCGGATCCAGGAGACGGTTTCGCCTACCCCAACGCTGAGCAGCAGCAGGACCGTGAGTCCGACAACCACTCCGAGGTAGATCGTGATCGGCACCAAGACGCTGGAATCGAACATGACATCTCACCGTCCTCCATGGATCTTCGTTCGCATCTCCAGGCTATGGCGGCTGGTTACCGGCGAGTAGGGTCCAAAGACCTGCTGTGCGCCGGCCAGCGAAGGGCAGCCGGGCCTTCCGGCCCTGAGTACGCGCTCCGTCTTTCGGCTTGGCAGTCCGCCTCGGCAGCGTCGGCTATACGGAACGAGCCTGGCAGGACGACGCCGTCTTCGAGATCGCCTAGAACGTCCTGACGCATGGAGCCGCCCCGGCGGGTCGGAGGGACATCCGACCCGCCGGAGCGGCGGTCTAGAGATATTCAGTCGAGCGTGACCAAGCCGAAGTGCCCGTCCCGCTGAACGTGCAGCACGGCACCCCGCCCAGTAGCCAGATCGGCGAAGAACACGTACGGCTGACCGGCGTACAGCAGACGCTCGGCGGCTGCCTCGACGGTCAGCTGCGGCGCGTCCTCGACCTCGATCGAGACCGCGGTCGCCGGCGGGGTGACGAGCGGACGGTGTCGCACCCGCGCGAGCCGGTACCCGCTCGGCCCACCCCGGAACACCACCGAGTCCTCCGCCGCCTCGACGTCGTGGAACAGGTGGAACTCGCGGTCGAGGGCCTCGAGATCGGCGATCGCCTCGTCCACTGTGCATGCCGTCGGGGCGTAGGTGCCGTGCGGGTGGATCTCCCGCTCGTCATCGGCCTCCCCGAGGAACGCCGGACGCCGGCCGTGCCCGTGCCGGGTGTGGTGGCGATCCAGCCGCTCGATCGCCGTACGCAGCGAGTGCTGCAGCGCATCAAGCCCCACCCGTGCCGACTCCGCAGTCGTCTGCACACGCACCAACCGCCCGTTGACGTTCACCAGCGCCGTGGAGACCACCGGCCGGGGCAATGCCGGATCCGCGAACCGCACCAGCCGCACCGACGCCCGCAAGATCGGGAACGGGCAGTGCCGGACCGCAGCGCGAACCTTGCGTCGGGCGTAGTCCGGAACGTCGGGCGCGAAATACCCTTCGGTGGTGACCTCCACCGCCAGGTCCGCTGGTGGGATCTCCTGCGGTGCCGCGGGGTGACGGTCGAACGGGGCCATCTTCTGGACGCTCATCGCTGACCTCCTTATGGCCCCAGTCTCATCCGCCCCACTGCCTCCCGACAGGGACGAAAGTCCCGGTCGGATATGACGTCTGCCCAGGACGCCGGAGGTTGGCGTGCTGGTGCGCGGCGGGCTCGACGATCTCACGCGGGAGTCGCTCCGGGCGGTGTCTCGTCCACCTCGACGACCTCGTCGTGCGACCGCCGGTGCGCCCCCGGCACGCCGAGGTCGGCGGCGGCTACGCCGACCCGCAGCACTACGTAAGGATGGCCCTGCCAGTACAGCAGCCGCCGCACCGTCAACCGGGTACTCGCCACCTCGACCAGGTCGGTCATCGGCGAGGTGGCGAGCCCCAGTTCGGCGGCGCTCAGAAGCACTGCCGAGAGCGCCTGTCCGGCCCGCAACCACGCCCGCCGACCGTCCTGATCACCCCACAGGATCAGGTACCGGGCGCCGCTGTCATCACCCGGCCCGGCGGCCAGCTGTCCCTCCGCGTCCTCCGCGAACGGCCGCAACGGCACCGGACGCGGGGTCCCCGGCACCGTCACGTCGACCGGAAGGCCATCGGACGCACCCGGCGGCCGGTGAGTCCACTGCTCCAGCTCCGCCCGCTCCGCGGGACCGGCCAGTTCGAAGGTCGCGGCGAACGCGGCAGCGGCGGCCAACACCGGCACTTGATCGGTCTCGACGACGTGCACCTGCACACCGTGGACGGACGCCGCCCGTGCCAGCGCGTCGAGTTGGTCCTCGGTCACCAGGTCCGGGCCGAACGGCCGCCGATCGGTGTGCCGCCGCAGCGTCGTCTGGTATCGCCGGTAGTCCTCCGCGACAGCCGGTCGGGACTCGGCCGGGTAAATCGTCGCCAGCAAGTCCGGGTCGCTGGCGTCCGGCAGCAGCTCGACCTGAGCGAGGTATCCCTCGACGCGCAATGCGATGACCGCGTACTCCAGCGCCGCGCCGCAACTCGTGGTCAGCATCCGGCCCTCCGGATCGAGGGCAGCAAGCCGGCGTTGCGGATCGGCCCGCAGGTCCAGTGACCCCTCGTCGACGACCCAGCGCCAGGGCTGGGTGTTGAGCACCGAGGGCGCCCGTAGCGCGGCGGTAGCTGCTTCGTCGAGGGCCGCACTGAGCGGTCGCTCGGGCCGAGGCGGCGGAGCGGGCGAGGGAGTCATGGCGTCTCCTCAGCGGTCAGCGGCGGGCCGACGTCGGCGCCGCCCAGGTACGAGCCGGTCAGACATTGCAGCGGGATGCACAGCGTCCGTAGTCGAAGGCCACCGGCCGACCAGCGCGGGGCCCGCTGCGCGAGCCCCGCGAGCTGATCGACGTCGGTGATTTCGTACGCCTCGCCCAAGCCGAGCACCGTCCAACCCGCTGCGGTCTCCGGGTCGATTTCGTCGGCCTGGATACCGATCACTCGGCCGTGCGCCCCTCTGGCCAACGAACTTCCAGGTGCGGCACGGAAGACCACAGCCTCTCCGTCCAGTACGTACCCCACGGGCAGTGCGGCCGGCATCGCCGCGGCGGTGAACAACACACGTCCCACCCGGTGGCCGGCGAGCAGACGGAGGCAAGCGTCCCGGTCGATCACGGTACGCGCGAGGTCGGCTGACGTGTCCATGGGTTCAGACTTCTTCAGCCGCCCCCGCACGGCAGGTGCCGTAGGTCCCGAGTCCGGTGGTCCTCCGTCCGTGACTGCTCGATCAGCGCACGGCGATCACCGGACAGGTATCACCTCGGGACCTTCGGCTCTGACCAACGCAGCGCGGCGGACGGAGGCTGGAACCGAGCAACCGACCATCCCGGAAGGAACCGTGCCATGAACGCGCATGTCGGAGACGAGATCATGCTCCGTCCGCCCGGTGCAGCGCATCCGATACGCGACGGCGAGATCATCGAGGTCGCCGGCCCGGACGGCGAACCGCCCTATCGGGTGCAGTGGGACGACGGGCGGGAGTCGCTGCTGTTCCCCGGCCCCGACGCGGAACTGCGTCACCTCCATCACTGTGGCTGACGCAGCCGGCCCCGCCAACGGGGTGATAGGTCCGGTCGGCGGCGCCACGACCACGCCGCCCAAGTCAACGACCCGCTCCAGCGCCTGGGCGAGGTCGTCGACCCCGACGTAGACGGTCGCGTACGGTGGCGCGACTCCGGAGCCCGCATGAGGCAACCGGGAAGACCATCGGGCCCGGCGTCGACCGGCCGGTACACCGATTCGCAGTCGATGACCGACCAGCCGAACAGCTTCTCAACCTTCCCGAGGGGGTCCGGCCGCGTCCTCACTTCACCGGGGCGCGTCCACGGGCGAGCGCCGGCGTCCGCATCTGTCGCAGCGAGACGCCGATGCCGTAGGTGACGAAGTCACCCACGGGCTGCAGCTCGATCACCCGGCTGACGCGCTGCGCATCGGGCGGCAGGAGCGAGCTCAGCCGCTCCGGCACTGGTAGTGCGCCGAGCGGCCCAGCCGGATGGACGATCGCGTCGGCTTGGAAGCTCACCGTCGCAGGCGGAATCGGGAAGAGCAGCGCAAGCAGGCCGCCGCGGCGGATCGGCACCGTCACCGCCACCCGTCCGTGCAACGGAATGTGCTTGGCCTTCCAACTGTCCGCACCGACCACCGTGTACAGCCGGCCGTCCTCTACCGTGTAGACGACACCGCTCGACCGCGGCCGCCCGCTCGGCGTCACGTGACTCAGGACCGCAAACGACGCCCGGTTCACCGCATGCCAGACACTCTCGGTCGTTGGCATGGTGGTAACGCTCATCACCGCGTCCGCGGAACCCATCGCTGTCGCCATGACACACCTCCTGGCGTTCGGACCGGCCGGCGGTTCCGGCCGCTCGCCCGCCACCTCAGGCATAGCGCCTCACCCATGCGACGGGCCAGAGTCGACCGGCACGTCCCGGCGGGACCTTCGCACCCGAGCGTCGGCGACGTCAGAAACACGTCCGGATCGGAGACCGCAGCAGCATGCTGATCGCGTCTCGGCTCGCCACTCGTCCACCGCCGACATCGGGTGCGATGAGCCCGAGCGTCGCGACGGGCGAGCCGTTCGCTGTGCCGGCTGGTCGTGCGGACACAAGGCGCCCGAACCGGCGACCCGAGTGGTCACCGCACTAACGACGCACCAGGTAACGCAGGTGGAGCACCCGGTCTCCCCTGATCACCACATGCGGATCCTCGAGGAGGCATTGGCTGTCCAGCGACCCGAAGTATCGCTTCCCGGAACCGAAGACCACCGGTACGACGTCCATCGCGACCTCGTCCACCAGACCGAGAGCCATGGCCTGACCGGCGACGTCGCCAGCCGACACCGCAACCGTGCGGTCACCGGCCAGATCCTTGGCCTTCGCGATCGCTGCCGCCACGTCGTCGATGAAGTGGTAGTGCGATGCCTCCGGGTGCCACCCCTCCGGTCGCGGCCGGCGTGACACGACGACCACGTGCTCGCCCGCCGGAGGCGTGGCCTCCCAACCATTCGTGATGTCGAACAGATGGCGGCCGATCACCGTCGTGCCGATGTCGTCCCACATCGGCTGGGTGTACTCCGCCGACACCCGCGAGACCTTGCTACCGAAGCCTTGTTTGCTCCGCAGCGGCGTGTCGCCGTTGTAATACCAGTCGAACAGCGGGCCGATGTCGTCGGAGGCGTCTGCGATGTAGCCGTCGACCGACACCACCGCGTGCGTCAGAACTGAGCCCATCGGAATTCCTTCCTTCCACTCGTGGGGCCAGGCCCTTAGCTGCACAGCGGCCCGGCAACGGGACGCCTCATCCTGTCGAGGTCGACAAGCTGTCGTCTTCGCTGTCCCTACGTATCCACAACTACGTCCCCGGACGTATGACTAAATCTCGTGGAGACCTCAGTAGCGTCGATCCGACGATGCGCGTCGCGATAGGCGAACGAGTTCGGGGCCGCGCACTGCTCGTTGGGCGGAGCGCCGTTTGTGGAGCTAGTCAGACCTCGGGGCGGAATCGGGAGCGCGCTCGATCATCGGCACCCCCTCGAGCAGTTGCCGCAGCTCGGCCAGGCGGGCGTCGTCCCACACGACGTCGGGGTCCGGTTCGAGGAACGTCATCGCGATGCTCGCGGCACCGAGACCCGCCAAGGACCAGTCGGCAGCGGTGCTCGCCCCGGTCGGGTTCCCGGTGCTCCGCCGGTTGACCAGATCGGGGTGCGAGAGCTCCATCAACGCGAGACCGCGAACCTGGCCGCTGGCCAGCGTCGCGATCACCGTGTAGTCACCGCCGGACTCCGGCCGCAGGCGGAATCCCAGCAACTCGGCCAGGCTCTGCCAGCCCTGCGCGATCCGGTCGACGAAGCCCTGTTCCGAGCGGCCCAGCGCGGCGTGGATCTCGTCCCGCAGCGCCCCCAGCGGAAGGCTGAGGAACGTCGCCTGCAGTGCCAGGTACGTACGCCACTCCGGGGACTCGCGGATCGCCTGCTGGTCGCTGGCGGCGCCCAGCCGGATCAGTTCGCTCACCAGGTCGCGCCGGCCCTCCGGCGACGAGAGGTCGCCCGAACGGTCAGCGACGACCGAGGCGATCAGCGCTCGGCTGGTCTCGGCGCTCACCGCGGCCGCTGGTGCGGCCCCGCTGGCCAGTGCCCGCAGCAGGTCGCCGAAGAACAGGTCCTTGTAGGGCCATCGGCGGTACGCCGCGGTCCGGGACACACCGGCTTCGCGGATCACGTCTTCGAAGCTGATGTGGTCGAGGCCAACGGTCAGCCCGCTGCGATGCACCATCGCGAGGGCCGCGTCGAGGACCCTACGTGCGGTCTCCTCGTCGCTCAGCCGACGGCGGCGGCGGGTCGGCCCAGTGGCTAGGGGGTGCAGTTCTTCCTCAGACATGAAACACAATATTCCAAGTTTCGAGTTCGCTATCCTGAGACTCGGACGCTACTACCGTGCGCCGCTCCTCGTCGGGCGCAGGTTCCTCCCCCACCGCTGCACGGCACCGAAAGAGAGCTGGTCCGCGATGTCTCTGCCTCCCCCGATAGCCGTGGACGGGCTGGTCAAGCGCTTCGGGCGCTTCGCAGCCGTTGACGGGCTGGACCTGCGTGTCGCGCCGGGCGCTGTACATGGCTTCCTCGGCCCCAATGGGGCGGGCAAGTCGACCACGATTCGGCTGCTCCTCGGCCTGTACCGGCCGGACGCGGGCCGGGTCCGGGTCTTCGACCTCGACCCGGCCACACAAGCAGCCGAGGTGACGCGTCGGCTGTCCTATGTGCCCGGCGAGGTCAACTTGTGGCCGAATCTGACCGGCCAGGAAGTGCTCGACGCCCTCGCCGGGTTACGGGGACGCCGCGACGCCGCCACCGAACGTCGGCTGATCGACGACTTCGCGCTCGACACCCGCAAGCACGTCCACGCCTACTCCAAGGGCAACCGGCAGAAGGTCGTGCTGGTCGCCGCGTTCGCGGCCCCGACCGAACTACTCATCCTCGACGAACCGACCTCGGGCCTCGATCCCTTGATGGAGGAGGTCTTCCAGCGGTGCGCCCGGGAGGCAGCGAACGCCGGTCGCGCGGTCCTGCTCTCCAGCCACATCCTCGCCGAGGTCGAAGCGGTCTGCGAGTCGGTGACGATCATCAAGGACGGGCGCCTCGTCGAGTCCGGGCGGCTGACGGACATGCGGCACCTGGCGGCCTCGGTGATCTCGGCCCGGCCCACGAACGGTCAGCTGACCGCGCTCGCCGCCGAACTCGCCGCGTCCGGGGTCGACACGGCGCCGGCGGCCGACGGCACGCTACGGCTCAGCGTGCCGCGGCAACACGTGCCCGACGTCCTGGGGGCGCTCGCCCGAGCCCGCGCCGAGGACATCACCTGCGCCCCGGCGAGCCTCGAAGACCTGTTCCTGCGCCACTACCGAGCGGCCGCGCGATGACCTACCTCCGCTTGCTGGTCCGTCGACACCGGCTGCTGCTCAGCGCCTGGCCGCTGCTGCTGGTCGTGCTGACCGGCGCGACGGTGACGGCCTATCAGGACACCTACGCGACCGACGCCCAGCGGCAGGCCGCCGCCGAGCTGGCCCGGGAGAACGCGGCCAGCACGCTGATGTACGGGGAGCTGCCGGAGCCAGGGACGGTCGCCCAGATGTTCGCCTGGGAGGTCGGGGCGATCACGACGATCCTGGCCGCGATCGCCGCCGTCCTGGTCGCCGTCGCGGCCACCCGGGCGACGGAGGACGACGGGACGCTGGAGCTGGTCCGCTCGACCGGAACCGATCCGCGGACGCCGCTGCGGGCCGCGCTCGTCGTGCTCGTCGGGGTGGCGTCCGTCCTGGCCGTCGGATCGGCTACCGCGGTGGCCCTCGTCGGCGCCCTGGGCGGGGTCGACGCGGTCACTTCGTCGGGCGCTGCCGCGTTCGGGGCGGTACTCGGCGCCACGTTCCTGCTAGTCGGTACTGGAGCGGTGGTCCTGGCTCAAGTCGCGCCGGCAGCCGGCGGCGCCCGGGCGCTGGGCCTGGCCGCGGTTGGGCTCGCGTTCGCCGTGCGCGCGATCGCCGACAGCCAGGACCTCAGGTGGCTGAACTGGTTCTCCCCGCTGGGCCTGCGCGCGACCGTCCGGCCGTTCACCGATAACCGGTGGTGGGTGCTGCTCGTGGCGCTACTCGCCTCGGCCGCGTTGGCCCGGCTCGGCACGGCCCTCGCCGCCCGCCGTGAATACGGCGCCGGCCTCGTCCCCGCACCTCCGCTCAGAACCAGCCGCCTGCACGTCCGCAGCAGCCTCGGCCTGGCCGCTCGGCTCGACCGCCGCTCGATTCTGATCTGGACGGTCGGCGTGGCCAGCCTCGGGACCCTGTTCTCCGCGATGGGCTCCGGGGTCGTCGAGCAGAGCCGAGACCAGGAGCTCGATGGCTTCCTCGGCTCCCAACTGGGTACCGCCGACCCCGTCGCCGGCTACTTCGCCTACTCCGGCACGGTCGTCGGCTTGGTCGTCTGCGCCTACTCGGTGCTCTCGGTGTCTCGCTACGACCGTGACGAGACCGCGGGCCGCACCGCTCTGATACTCACGGCCGGTGTGCGCCGGTGGGTGCCGCTCGCCGCGCAGCTGGGCGCCACCGCACTCGGCGCCGCGATCGTGCTCACGGCGACCGGCCTGCTCGGCGCGCTGATCGCGCCGAGCGTCTTCACTGGCTCGTCGGTCGCGACCCGCGCGCTCGGGTACACGCTCGGCCAGTGGCCCGCCGCGATGGTGATGGCCGCGGTCGCGGCGCTGCTCGTCGGATGCCGACCGCGGCTCGTCTGGCTGGCCTGGGTGCCGCTCGCCGCCAGCGGCGTCCTCGCGCTGCTCGGGGAGTTGCTCGGCATTCCTCGTGCGGTCCGCGACGCCGGCATCTTCCAGCACGTCCCGGACATCGCCGGCCCGGATCCCTACTACGGCGGCCTCGCGCTGCTGCTCGCGGTGGCCCTGGTCGGTGTCGTGCTGGGCCTCGTCGGCGCCACGCGCCGGGACGTGGTCGCCGGCTGACCTGACCTCGGGCCCCCGGCAGCGGACCCAGAGCCGCGCACAGCGGCCCATGTCACGTTCAGGCGGACGCGGCCGCTGTGCCGTCGATCACCGCGAGTCGCGTCGACTGGACTTTTGGAGTTGAAAAGTTCTTCAATTGCTCAAGTCGTGGACCCCCGGGAGGCATGGTGCCGGTTCCGCTCTACCAGGCCAAGGCCGAGTTCTTCCGCATGCTGGGCCATCCCGTCCGCATCCGGGTGCTCGAGCTGCTCGGCCAGGGCCCTCGCCCCGTGCGAGACCTGCTGGCCGAGATCGACATCGAGCCCTCCAGCCTGTCCCAGCAGCTGGCCGTGCTCCGCCGTGCCGGCATCGTCGTTTCCTCGCGGGAAGGCGCCACCGTCACCTACTCGCTGGCCGGGCCGGACGTCGCCGACTTGATGCGGGCCGCCCGACGCATCCTCACCGAGATGATCACCGACCGGGTCGAGCTACTGGATGAGCTCCGCGGAGCAGAGATCGAGGCTCCGCCCGCTCCCTCCGGTGACGCGGCGAGCAATCGGTGACCACCTCGGCGGTGGTCGCGCTTCGGCAGGTCGGACGCGCCTGGCGCGGTGTCCTGCCCGAGCGTGCGGATCTGTCGACGATGCGGCGTCGACCCGGCCGGGACCTCGTGGCCGGGGTCACCGTCGCGGTCGTGGCGCTCCCCCTGGCGCTGGGTTTCGGTGTCGCCTCCGGTTTGGGAGCGGCAGCGGGTCTGGCCACCGCGATCGTGGCCGGCGCGGTCGCGGCGATCTTCGGTGGATCGAACCTGCAAGTTTCCGGGCCGACCGGCGCGATGACCGTCGTCCTCGTCCCGATCGTCGCCACCTACGGTGCGCCGGGCGTCCTCACCGTGGGAGTGCTGGCCGGGCTCCTGCTGATGGTGTTGGGGCTGCTCCGCGTCGGACGATACATGCGGTACGTGCCCGCCCCGGTCGTGGAGGGCTTCACCGTCGGGATCGCGGCGGTGATCTTCCTCCAGCAGGTACCCGTGGCACTCGGGACGGACGGCGGTAGCGGGACGAACGTCACCGCAGCGGCGGTGCACGCAGTGATGAGCTTCGCTGCTCATCCGCACTGGCCGGCGATCGGCCTGTCGGCCGGGGTGGCGCTCACCATGCTGATCGGTGCCCGGTGGCGTCCCAGCATTCCGTTCTCGCTGCTGGCCGTGGCGGCGGCGACCGTCCTCACTACTGCGGCGCAGTTGGACGTCGTACTGATCGGCGCGCTACCGGCGACCCTTCCGGCGCCCTCCCTGTCCTTCTTCCACCTGACCGCCGACTCCGGTCTGCTCGCCGCGGCGGTCGCGGTCGCCGCGCTGGCGGCCATCGAGAGCCTGCTCTCGGCCACCGTCGCGGACGGCATGACGGTCGGCTCCCGGCACAACCCTGACCGGGAACTCTTCGGCCAAGGGCTGGCCAACCTCGCCGCTCCCCTGTTCGGCGGCGTACCGGCCACCGCCGCGATCGCCCGAACCGCGGTCAACGTCCGATCCGGCGCCTCCTCCCGGCTGGCCGCCCTCACCCACGCGCTCGTCCTCGCCGGAGTCATGCTGGTGGCCGCCCCACTGGTTGCGCAGATCCCGCTGGCTGCGCTCGCCGGAGTACTGCTGGCCACCGCCGTCCGCATGATCGAAGTCGGATCCCTCACGGTCATGGCGAAGGCTTCCCGCTCCGACGCGGTCGTCATGGCACTCACCGGAACCGTCACGCTCGCGCTGGACGTGGTGAAGGCCGTCCTGCTCGGTCTGGTCGTGGCCGGCGCGCTCGCGCTGCGCAGCGTCGCCCGCGCCGCCACCGTCCGGGAAATGCCGCTCGACAGCACCGACCACCGGACCGAAGAGCTCGAGCTTCTCCGCCAGCACATCGTCGCCTACCGGCTCGAAGGTCCGCTCTTTTTCGCCGCCGCGCACCGGTTCCTGCTCGAACTCACCGAGACCGCGCACATCGCGGTCGTGATCCTCCGCCTGTCCCGCGTCACCGCGATCGACGCCACCGGCGCACTGGTCCTGCGCGACGCCGTCGACCGGCTGGAGCAGCGCGGCACCATCGTCCACCTCTCCGGCCTACGGCCTGAACACGAACGAGCGCTGAGCGCCGTCGGTCTCCTCGCCCGCCTCCGCACGGCCGGCCGCTGCCACTCCTCGACCCCCGAGGCCATCGCGGCCGCCCAGGCCGACATCGCAGCCGTCGTGGACCCGGTCACCCCGGCGAACGACAGTCCGCCGTCCCAGGACGGTGCCGGACGGGAACGAACCGATGCGTCCGGACGCTAGGCACCGCTGATCGACGGCGGGCCGTGATCGGGTGCCCTCGGCGTCGGTGCAGCTCGGCCGGCGCTGGCGCGGTACCCGAGCGCCGCGACGAATACAACGGCGACCACGGACAACGCGCGGCCACAGGCGCATCGGACGTCGGGGGCCGAAAGTCCCTGGTCCGCGGAGCGTTCATATCCGATGCTCAGCTGCGTGGACGAGCCAGCAGGGCCCACCACCGTCCTGGCCAGCCCTCGGAAGGGCCCGACCCATGGACCGTTGTTCGTTACGGAGGGCTACATGACAGAAGGCGAACAGCGCACCTCGTCCGACGACGACGCGGCACGGAGCCCGATCCGGTACCGCCCCAAACGATGGATGTACCGCGGCGGTCGGCCACATTGGCTCGCGCGGACGATGAACACCCTCTCCGCCTGGCTGTACGCCAGAGGGTGGCTGACCTCCGGCCGCGGAGCCGTCCTCGAAGTCCGGGGCCGACGCAGTGGCACCAAGGTTGCGGTACCCGTCGTCATCGCCGACTACGAGGGCTGCCGCTACCTCGTCTCGATGCTCGGAGCCAGAGCCAACTGGGTCCTGAACGTGCAAGCAGCCGACGGAACAGCAACGCTCGTCCACAACGGCGAACAAGTAGTCCACCTCGTCGAGGTCCCCATCGATGACCGGCCGCCGATCCTCCGCCGCTATCTGGAGGTCGCACCGGGAGCCCGACCGCACATCCCGGTGGCCCGCACCGCGCCACTCAGCGACTTTCGACGAGTCGCGGAACGGTACCCCGTATTCCGCATCGACGACCGACCTTAGGCACGTCCTCCGACCTCCCGGCCGCGCACAGTCCTAGAGTCCGAATCGGACGGTTTTCCGGACATTGCAGCCCGACTGCGTCGGCGGAACAGCCGTGGCCTGGACGTACCGTGCCTCACGGTGGGGAGCTGTCCTGTGGCAGCCGGCTGGAGAGGATGCCCAGGTGCCGCGGCAGTCAGCGGTGGCCCAAGGAGCGTGAACCGCCGGCTGGCCGAGACCGGGTGGGGCACCGCGACCAACCGGGTTGCTGTCCGCGCCCGCGCGGCGACGTCACGCCGCGGGCAGGTTCAGTTGAGTGACGTAATGCCAGACCTGCGGGGGACAGGGACCCCGGTAGCGGCGGAAAGCCGGGTACGGCACCACGTGGCGTCGTAGCTCCAGCCAACTGTCGTGATCGGCCGCGGCGTCCCACCCGGCGACCGGCAAAGGGATGTGGTCCCGGCGACCGGACTTGTCCTGGCTGGTGCTCTTCAGTACCTCCGCGTAGCCCGGCCACGTCCGCAACACCACCACCGGACGGTCCTTGGACTCGTAGCTGTCGACGAACCGAACCTCGGCCATCCAGATCTGCCCCGGCGCCGGTATTTGGCCGTAGCCCGCATCGGATGGTTCGTGACGCTCACCCGGCCAGCGCGTCCCGGGACGCAGCAACGCCCGTGCTGCCAGGGCACCCACACCGAGCGCAACGAGTGCGGCATACCCGGCGAGCAGCGCGACCCCGGCCCAGGCCCCCGACGACTGCGGCCCGGCGGCGACCGCCACGGCGACGCTCAGCCCGCCCCACACCGCGGCCCGGATCAGCGCGGACCTCGGCGAGTGCCGGTCGACGAGTCGCCAGCCGCCGATGAACAAGACAATTGTGAACAGCGCGACGCCGACCGCGACGCCGACCGTCCGGGTCACCGGCAAACCCCGAACATTTGCCCCCACGACGGCGGCGACCACCGCAGCCAGCAATACCGCGGCGCGGACTGCGACACCGCGCATCCCGAGCCCGCCGTGCCCCCGTGGGCCGTACCACCAGGCGAGCAGGTAGGCGACCACCGGACTGGCGGCCGCAATCGGCCATGCCTCGGGATACTCCTCGAGCTGCCGGGACCAGTCGGGCTCCCCCCGGACCGCAAGGATCAGCAGCATGGCCGGATACCCGAACACCGTGGCAGCCACCCACAGCGCCGGCAACGACAACACGAGCGGAAGACATCCGCGGGCGGGACGAGCCATAGTGGAGCACGCTAGCTGGCGACAAAAGCGCTATGCCCCCGGGGGGTACAGCCTCCATGGGAGGCGCCGTGAGGAATGGACACAGCGGCCGCGATCCGTCTCGCTCTTCGACCGCCTCCCCAGCGGCGCACTCGCCGGGGCCCGTCAGCTACGGCCGCCGGGCGTCTAGGTCGAGGTCGACGACCAGATCGCCGCGATCGGAGTCGCTGCGGCGACCATGTTCGTCGCAGCGTCGGCTGTAGCGTTGCGGCGGGACTCGGCGTGGAGCTGGACGGCGTCAAGGAGAGCTTGACCCGGCTACCCGCCCCGGGAGACTTCGACATCCGGTCCGGCCCGATCGGCAAGGGCACCGCGGCCGCGCTGCGCTTCGAGGTACGCGGCATGCGCAACGGACGGGCGGTCTGCGCCCTGGAACACATCACCCGCCTACGCCCGGACCTCCGCCCCGACTGGCCACAACCCACCAGCCAAGGCGGCTACCGAGTCGTCGTCACCGACGAGCCCAGCGCACGCGTTCCAGACTCCGCCGACATCTGATCGCGACGACCCAGCGGCACCCTTCGCGGCTACGAGCGAGTGTTCGGATGCGAACGCACCGGTCGTTGCCGCCGATCGAGCCCGTGCTCGATCCACACCAACCTGAAATGGCCGAAGGGGTCGGAGAAACCGCCCTGCCGGTGCGTCCCCCAGAGTCTGCGGTGGTTCTGCACCGGATCGTGGTAATCGGCGCCCGCAGCGGCGGCAGCGTTCAACAGCGCGTCCGGGTCGTCGACGAACACCTCGATCCGCGCTGTTGTCCCCTGCAGGGCACTGGGGGTGTCCCAGCGATTGTTCCCCGGTTCAGCCAGGAAGAACGGCGCGTCGGTGGGGGCTGGTGTCGATCAGTAGAGCCAACGGCCGAGCACTGCCGGCCAGAACTGCGTTTCATGACTGCCGTCACCGATGGCAGCGGGGTCAACGGCTTTGATCCGGTCGAGTAGATCGTCGATCTCTGCAAGGGCTTGATCTTCGGCCTCGGCGTCCTCGTCCCAGCGGTTGATGACCCTGGAGTGAGCGAACCAGCTTCCGACCAACTGCAGGGAGCACAGCCAGTGATTGACCGTGGAGTTCACGAAGCGTCCAGGACGGCTCGGTGGCCACTCCCGCACTTCTCCGGTCTCCGGCACGGCGCCGTAGTCCCACGTCACGCGGTAGTGGACGTCCTGGTCGTCGAAGTACGCCAGCCGGTACATCGTCGGTGCTGCGCGGAACGAGACTCCGTGTACGAGTTCGTCGAACATCGGCACGCCGCTGGAGATCAATGCCGCCTTCTGCGGCTCTGGAAGCCGCCACGTCGCCAACTCAGCCTTGGTTGCGCGTACGACCCTTCCGGCTCCGGCCCAGGCTTCGAACTCTCCGAACTGGGGAGGATGCGGAGGATCATTGGCGACCATCCGGCTGATGGTAGAGCGAGATTCACAGCTCGGGCTCGCGGAGCCGTCGCACATCATCCGATCACCGACAGCTAGCAGCGGTAGCCGATCGCATGTTGATCAGCGGCACGAGCAAGTGTTGAGGCGACCGGATCGGATCCGCCCAGCGCCGACACCTGCCTCCGAACGATGTGGCGCCGAGCTCGTGATAACGAGCCTGGCGCCACATCGTTCGAAGCGATCCCCTCGTAGCCCCCATGGGGACGGGAATCGGGCATCGGAGTAGCGGGAATCGGACTAGCCGTCTCGAGCGATGAGAAAGCGCCCGCATCATGGGAACGAGGACGTCGGGGATGCCGGCATCGCTGGCGCGGCCGACTCCGCCTCCTGGACGGCACCACAGCGGTGCGGCGCGGGCGGCCGAACTCGACGACCGGTACGCGGCCGCGGTCACGATCTCGGTGGCCGGGCCGGTCGTCGCGATCGCGATCGGGTTCGCGCTGGCCCTCTGGGTCGCGCGCGGCATCAGCCGCCCGCTGCGCGAGGTCGGGTCGGCGCTCGACCGGGTCTCCGAGGGCGACCTGACCACGACGATTCCCGACCCCGGCACCCGCGACGAGGTCGGGACGATGGCCCGCGGTCTGCGTCGCACCCTCGCCTCGATGCGCAGCAGCGTCGCCGAGGTACTCCGCCAGGCCGGACGGGTCACCGCCGCCTCGCAGGAGTTGTCCGCGGTCGCGACCCGGATCGAGTCCGGAGCGACGGACACCGCCGCCGGCTCGCAGAGCGCCTAGGCGGCGAACCAGGTGGCCTCCGGCGTCAACACGGTCGCCGCGGCCAGCGAGCAGATGAGCGCGGCGATCACCGCGGTGGAGTCGAACGCGAGCGCCGCGCAGGCCGCCGAAGCCGCGCGGGAACTCGCGCTGACGGCCGGCGCGCTGAGCGAGTCCGTGCGGGGCTTCCGGGTCTGATCCCGGATTCCGCGAGTCCCCGAGCCGACGTAAGTCCCCGAGCCGACGCGAGGCGCCGCGGGCCGGCACGGGCGCCGCGGGTCACCGTTGGCCGCGTGCAAGGGCGGTGCAAGGGTGACCGCCCACACTGGTCCGCACCCGGCGAGTACCGGGGCTCGCGGCGGAGGAGGGGGCGCCGCGGGCCCTCGTCGCGCCCCATCGGGTGGAGAGGAGTCGCCTGCGTCGAACGCCTACGAGACCTGGCCGAGCAACGACCGGGCGCGAGCGGACACGTTCGCCATGCCCAGGTTGTCCGCGGAGACCAGAACCTTGCGCAGCAGGGCCGCCGCGTCGTCGCGATCGCCCGGGCCGTCGCGGAGCAGATACGCCCGTGCGCGGTCGAGGCGGACGCGGGCGAGCTGGGGCGCCGCTGCCGACACCAGCCTGGTGGCGACACCGAGCTGGTCCAGTGCCTCGTCCGGTTCCCCGGCGACGAGCGAGAGTGCCCCGGCGAATCGCGCCGCGGGTCCGATCAGCACCGTCGGCCACCCGGCGAGGAGCACCTCGTCGAGGTGGCGGGTGAGCAGCGCGTACAGCCGAGCGCCGATCGCGGTCAGCTCCGGGCCGGCCGCCGGACCCTCGGCGAGGCGTGCGCACGCCTCCGCGAGGATGCCGAGCGTCGGCGTGGCCCAGCCGTGCGGTGGTAACGCGGCCAGGTCCTGGGTCTCGGCGACCATCGCCGCGAGCAGATCAGCGGCGCGGTCGTGGCGGTCGGTCTCGGCGTGGGCGAGCACCAGCGCGGCCTGCCAGATCGGGAAGAAGCCGTGCTGGTCCATCTGGTCGGCGAGCCCGAGCGCGAACAGCTCCTCCATCCGTCCCTGCTCGTAGCGCAGCCAGTACGCCTGCCCCATCCACGTCTGCCGGAGCGTGCTGACCGGCAGCGTCTGCGAACTCTCCAGCTCCTGCACGGTGCGCAGCGACTCCCCGAGGATGCGCGCCTCCGCCGCGTCGAACCGGCCACGCCACAGGTCCAGGAGCGTCTCCAACACGCCCAGCTGCCAGACGTTGAGCGGGCTGCGGTTGAACTGGACGTGCTGCCGGTACTCGTCCACCGCCGCGAGTGTGTCGCCGATCCGGCCCAGCCGCATCCGGTCGATCGCCAGCGCGACCAGGGCCTCGCTGCGGAAGTGCGCCGACTTCGCCCGGACGCTGGTCCCGTAGAGCCGCCCGGCCAGCGTGACCAGCTCACTCGGCGGCAGCGTGTCGTAGAGCCCCCAGCGGCACTCGGTGAGGATCTCGCACCGGATCGCCGGATCCCACGACGGCGAGACGTCGGCGAGCGCAGCCTTCGCCAGGTCGGCGCCGGTCCGGCCGTCCGGCGAGACCTCGTTCACGCCCATCGCGGTCTTGTGCGCGAGGTGCGCCCGTAACTGTCCGACCAGGGCCGCAACCTCGTCGTCGGCCGGTTGCGCTCCGGCGGTCAGCTCGTCGAGGCACGTGCGCAGGATCTGGGTGAGCTGGACGTCGACCCGGCCGGGATCCGACCACCGTCGCGCCATCTTGACCGCGGCCACGGCGCGCAACCGGGGGTGCCCCTCCGCGACCTCGTAGGCGGCCAGGTAGTCACGGCCCGCCTCGTCCATGTAGCCGGTGTCGTTGCGGGCGTCGCCGAGCGTCACCAGCAGCGCGGAGCGCGTCCGGGGTGCGCAGCGGCGCCGGAGACCCTCCTCGGCCCAGACCATCGCGGCCTTCGGCGCGTACGTGCGCTGTTCGGCCCGGGCCGCGGCCAGGCAGGCGATCGCGACCTGCTCGTCGGTGAGCTCGACCGCGGCCGCGCGGGCGTGATGAGCGATCCGGACCGAGAGCATCTGGTCCAGGACGCCGGCCGACCTGCTGCGGGCGTCGAGCACCTCGAACGCCCGGCGATGCAGCTGCCGGGCCAGCGCGGGCTGCTGCTCCAGCACGGTGAGCACCTCTTCGCGCCAGAGCGCGTGCCGGAACCGGACCGGCCCGTGGCCCTCGATCGCCCGGCTCTCCACCGCGGCCGCCTGCCTGCGGTCCGCCTCGGCCGGGGCCAGCCCGAGCATCTCGGCGACGAGTCCGGTGTCGATCTCTTCGTCGAGGCTGGTGATCGCGGCCGCGGCCAGCCAGTCCGCGAGTCGCCCGGCCCGGCGCTCCGCCGCGGGATCACCCGAGACCGTCGCGGCGACGCCGATCGCCGGCTCCACCACCGCCGGGTCGCGGGCGGCGGCCACGACCAGATCACCGAGGCGGATCGGCAGGCCGCCGGTCGCCCGGTAGGCGGCGAGCGTCTCGTCCTCGCTGGGCTCCCGGCCGAGCACCTCGGTCAGCCACTCCCGCACGCCGTCCGCGCTGAGGACCCCGAGGCGCAGCGCGGTTCCGGCACCCCGGTGGTCCCCGCCGCACCACTCCCGCCAGGCGCCGTCGTCCCGGCCGGAGAGGACGAAGCCCACCCCGACGTCGCCGAGCGAGGCACGGACGTCGTCGAGGAGCTCCAGCGCGCGTGGGCTGAGCAGGTCGGCGTTGTCGAACCCGACGATCAGGCCGCGCGAGCGGGCGGCCCGTCGGAGCAGTGCGCAGACCGCGGCCGTCAGCTGGCCGGGATGCCTCTCCGCGTCGGCCCGCGCCGACAGGCTGGTGGTCGAGAGGAAGGCCGCGAGAGTGCCGCGGTCGAGCGGACCGGGGCCGGTGGACGAGTCGCGGCGGATACGCGCCCAGAGCGCGCCCGCGAGCAGGCGCCACGGCTGGAGGTCACCGGACGCGTAGCAGGTCACGCTGACCGCGGCGACGCCTCGGCGGTCGGCGAGCCGGCCCAGCTCGGCGACCAGTCGGGTCTTGCCGACTCCACCCACGCCGGTGATGGTCAGCGCCGCGGGCCGACCCGACCCGACCGCGTCGAGGACGCCGTCCAGCGCGCTGCGCTCGGCGTCCCGCCCGACCAGGCGAGCGGGTGTGCCGGGCTCCCCCGGCCGGGGCTCGATGCGCAGCGGCCGGTGGACGTCGAAGCCGAACTCGTGCAGCGAGAGCAGATCGAACGCGCGGGTGGCCAGGTCGTCGTAGCCGTGGACCGCGCGCCGCTCGTCGATCAGCGTCTCCGCGGCCGGGCCGCCGGCCTCGCGCAGCGTCGCGAGGAACCGTGCCAGCCAGACGGAGTCGGCGTCCTCCGCCCCGCGGGCGACGGGGTGGTCCCCGAGCACGTCGTAGTCGCCGAGCCGGAGGCCGACCTCGGCCAGGTGTGCGACGAGATCCGCGCGCCGACGTTCCAGGGTGACGGCCATCCGCAGGCAGGGCTCGGGCAGCTCGTCACCGAGGAGCGCGAACGGGGCGTCGGTCCACTCCCGCACCGCCGCGCGGTAGGCGTCCAGCGCGTCGAGATCCCGGCCGTGCGCGACCAGCCGATCCCCCTCGGCGACGTGGTGCCCGAACCGCACTGCGTCCACCGTCGACGCCGCTCCGGCGCCGAGCGGGCCGACCAGCTCGTAGGTCCGACGGTCCCGGGAGTACGTGATGTCCAGGCCGCCGTCGGCCAGCCGCTTGCGGAGCCGGGCGACGACGGGGGAGAGGCCGTCGCCGCGCGGCACGTCGGCGTCCGCCCAGACGGCGTCGACCAGCTGATCACGGCGAACCGGCCCACCGGCGGCCACCAGCGTCGCCAGCACCGTGGCCTCCTGGCGCGCGATCTGCCGGGGCTCACCGTCCATCACCAGGTCGACGCGGCCGAACACCTGGATCCGCAGTTGGGTCACCCGCACCCCCGACCGTCGTCACTCGGCGGAAGTGTTTCACGACACCTCGTACGGTGTCTGGCCCATTACGACCGATGCGGGACGAATGTCAGCGCAGGGGCGCCAGTTCATTGCCGGGGATCTGGTCCGGCGCACCGGGCACCGGTTCGGCCGGGTCGTTGCCCAGGGCGACGATGCGGTTGTCGGCGTCGACGTGGACGATCCGCGCGGCGTAACTCTCCAGTTCGGCGGCGTCCAGCTGAACGAACGACAGGATGATCACCAGGTCGCCCGGTGACACCAGGCGGGCGGCCGCGCCGTTGATGCCGATCACGCCGGAGCCGGCCGGACCTTCGATGACGTAGGTGATCAGGCGCGCCCCGTTGTCGATGTCGACGACGTGGACCTGCTCCCCTTCGACCAGCCCCGCGGCGTCCATCAGCGTGCGGTCGATCGTGATCGAGCCGACGTAGTGCAGGTTCGCCTGGGTCACGGTGGCGCGATGGATCTTGCCACCGAGGAGCGTCCGCAGCATGGATTGGTCCTCCCGGTCGGGAACCGGCCGGGGCGCCCGGACCGGAGCTGAACAACAGCGGGCAGCACGCGGCTGGCCATCGCAGCACCGATGACCAGCCGAAAACGAGGTTAGCCTACCCTAAGAAATTGCGCCGCCGCAGCGGCCTTCGTCACGCTATCGGGCCCTCCGGGGCCGACCTAACCGGTCCAGAGTGTGACGTTTTCGCAGCGGTACCGCCGTTGGCCAGACCGTGTACGGCTGATTTAGGTAATGCTAACCTCAGTCCGCTTGCCGGCCGTGCACGACGCCGGCTGCGGTGCACGTCGGGGTCCCGTCACGACAAGGAGCGCAGATGACTCGCCCTGGCCCGTTCTCTCCCAGACCGCGTTGGTTACGCGCGCTCGCCGGCGTCGCCGCCGGTCTGCTGCTCGCCACCGGGCTGGCCGCCTGCTCGTCCGAGGACGACGAGCCCACCGGCTCCTCCTCCGCCTCGGCGTCGGCGAACTTCCCCGTGACGATCGAGCACAAGTTCGGCTCGACGACGATCGAGAAGAAGCCGACCCGGGTCGTCACCGTCGGCTGGAACGACCAGGACTACGTGCTCGCGCTGGGCGTCGTCCCGGTCGCCACCCGGGCGTGGTTCGACGACTACTCGACCTATCCGTGGGTCAAGGAGGCGGCGAGCGGCAAGACCCTGCCGACGTTCTCGGCGGAGATCAACTTCGAGGCGATCATCAAGCAGAAGCCGGATCTGATCCTGGCGATCTACGAGACGATCAACAAGGAGACCTACGACAAGCTCGCGGCGATCGCACCGACCGTGATCCAGTCCAAGGACTACGCGGACGAGCAGACGCCGTGGGACGTGCAGACGCTCACCACGGGTAAGGCGCTGGGCCTGGAGGACGAGGCGAAGGCCCGGGTGAAGGAAGTCCAGGACGCGATCGCCAAGGCGAAGCAGGAGCACCCGGAGTTCGTCGGCAAGACGCTCGTCGTGGACTACGGGCCGGAGAACGGTGCGCACTGGCTGATCGGCGCGAAGGACCCGCGACGCGCGCTCTTCGACGCGCTCGGGTTCTCGGCGCAGCAGGAGAAGGACGAGCTCAGCGAAGAGCGGCTGGACGTCCTCGACAAGGACATCCTGTTCGTCAACGGCGCGACCAAGGCCGACATGCTCAAGCGGCCGGTGTTCGCCCGGCTGAAGGTCGTCAGCGAGGACCGCACCCTCTACACCAGCTTCGACACGCACCTGGCCGGTGCGCTGTCCTACAGCGGTCCGGACGCGCTGCTGTACGCGCTCGACGTCCTGGTGCCGGAGCTGGCCAACGCCGCCGACGGCGACCCGAAGACGGCCGTGAAGGACCTCTCGAACGCCGCCTGACCCCACGCGTACGCCCGCTACCCCCCGGGGGGTGGCGGGCGTACGCGTCTCTGGCGGCCCGCTACCGCGGCGCCCCGGGTGGCGGCGGGTACTGCGCGGGCGGGTAGCCCGCGGCCGGGCCGGCCTGCCCGTCCGGCGGAAGGCCGCCGGACGGGTACGGGCCACCGGGCGGAACCGCGTAGCGGGGTACCGGCGCCCGCGCCGCGCCGGCCGTCACCGCCATCACACAGGCGACCAGCAGCAGGCCGACCCCCACCGTGGCGACGGTCTGGTTCTCGACGCGGTCGCGGATCCCGTAGATCGAGCCGTTACAGGTGTTCGTCGTGCTGCTGGGCGAGCACACGATCTCCACCGAGCTGCCGTTTCCGCTCTCGCCGAAGATCGCGTTGCCGCCCGCGACCACCAGGAACAAGAGACCGACCACGGTGAAGAGCCACTGCATGCTCCGGGCGAAACTCTGCATGCGGTGGGACAGTAGGCCATCGCTTTCGACCGTGTACGCGGCTCGGCCGGGTCCGTGAACCCGGCCGGGCCGACTCACCGCAGTCGACCGGCGATCAGCGGGCCGAGCGTCGCCAGG
Organism: Cryptosporangium minutisporangium; assembly: GCF_039536245.1. Classification (NCBI taxonomy): domain Bacteria; kingdom Bacillati; phylum Actinomycetota; class Actinomycetes; order Cryptosporangiales; family Cryptosporangiaceae; genus Cryptosporangium; species Cryptosporangium minutisporangium. The sequence continues at coordinate 79,842 of NZ_BAAAYN010000047.1, forward strand.
GTGCCGGGGTCGAGCAACTCCGAGTGCGCGCGCTCGAGGGGAACGGCATCCAGGGCTCCGCCGACGTACGGACGCCACGCCGGGGACGCCGCCCCGGAGAAGCCCTGCTCCGGCACGGTCGCGTCGACGAAGAACACGTCTCCGGCGTACGGGAGGAACTCGGCGGACGATGCCAGCCGGTCACTGGCCAGGTAGGTCTCGACGATCCGGGCGATCTGGGCGTCCTCCAGCGCCCCGATCACCCCGCCGTCCGAGGCCCGCACCAGCGCCACCGCGTCGTCCACGGTGAACTCCGCGGACGACGACGGCACCGCGTACCCCAGCTCGGCCAGCAGTGCGGCGACGTCACCCGAGGTCGGCCCGTCGAGCCGGGCGTCCAGCATGCCCAGGAAGCTGACCGTGCGGCCCCGGGCGGTGAGCTCGACCGCGATCCGGTGCGCCAGCGCACCGCCGAACGACCAGCCGAGCAGCCGGACCGGCCCGTCCGGCGCCCGCTCCTCGATCCGGTCGGCGTACTCGACCGCCGCGTCCGCCAGCGTCTCCGGCAGGTCCGCGCTGCGGCTCAGCTGCGGTGACTGCAGTGCGATCAGCGGCACGTCGTCCGGCAGGTATCGCGCCAGGCCGACGAACTGCCAGCCCAGCCCGCTGGCCGGGTGGACGCAGAACAGCGGCTGCCCGGTCCCTTCGCGGAGCGTCAGCACCGGCGCGAGGGCGTCCCCCGCGGGTCGGTCGCCGGAGATCCGCCGGGCCAGCGCCGCCGCGGTGGGCAGCGTGAACAGCTCGGCCACCGGAAGTTGGACGCCCAGCTCGGTCCGGAGCGACGTCGCCAGCCGGACCAGCAGCAGCGAGTGCCCGCCGCGGGCGAAGAAGTCGTCGTCCACCCCCATCGCGTCGACGCCGAGCACGTCGGCGAGCAGGCTGCAGAGCGCCTCCTCCAGGCGGGAGGTCGGCGCCCGGCCGGATTCCACCGCCGCCGCGCCGATCGCGGGCAGCGCGCCCCGGTCCACCTTCCCGTTCGGCGTGAGCGGCAGCGACTCCAGCGCGACGAGCGTGCCCGGAACCATGTAGGACGGCAGTCGCGCCGCCAGCAGTCCCGGCAACCCGGCCGGCACCTCGGTCGAGCCGTTCGCGCGCACCAGGTACCCGACCAGCCGGTCGTCCCGGGCGACCACCACCGCCCTGGCCACGTCCGGATGGGACGCCGCGACCGCCTCGATCTCCCCGAGCTCGATCCGGAAGCCCCGGACCTTGACCTGGTCGTCGGTGCGGCCGAGGTACTCGATCCGTCCGTCCGGCGTCCAGCGGGCCAGGTCACCGGTGCGGTACAGCCGCTGTCCGGACGGCCCGGCGACGAACCGGGACGCGGTCAGCCCCGGCCGATCGAGGTACCCGCGGGTGACCTGCGCCCCGCCCAGGTAGAGCTCGCCGACGACGCCCGCCGGCACCGGGTTGAGCGCCTCGTCCAGGATGCGCGCGGTGGTTCCCGGCAGCGGACGCCCGATCGATGGCCGGGCGGCCCAGCGCTCGTCGACGTCGTCGCTGGTCGCCCAGACGGTCACCTCGGTCGGGCCGTAGAGGTTCGTCGCCGATGCGGCCCGCCGGTGCAGCCCGGACGCGAGTGCCGGCGGCAGCGCTTCGCCGCCCACCAGCGCCCGGACCCCGCTCAGGTCCACGTCGGACGCGTCCAGCAGCGCCGCCCAGAGCGACGGCGTCGCCTGCAGGACAGTCACCCGCTCGTCCCGGACGACGTCCGCCAGCAGCAGCGGGTCCCGCACCTGGTCCGCGGAGGCGAGCACCACGGTGGCCCCGGCGCGCAGCGGTGCCAGCAGCTCCAGCACCGAGATGTCGAACGAGAGCGTGGTCACCGCGAGCAGCCGGTCGTCCCGGCTGAGCGGCACCGGCTGGCTCACCGCGGCGAGGAACGCGTCGAGGTCGCGGCGGGTCACCACGACGCCCTTCGGCCGCCCGGTGGAGCCGGACGTGTAGAGCACGTACGCGGCCGTCTCCGGCGCCACCCGCCGGTCGACCCACGGTCCCTCGGCGCGCGGCGGCTCCGCGACGACGTCCCAGACGGGGGTGCCGCCCCGGAACAGCGCCCGGGACGCCGGGTCGACCAGCACCACCGCCGGACGCGCGTCGTCCACCATGAACGCCAGCCGCTCGGCCGGAAACGCCGGGTCCAGCGGCAGGTAGGCCGCACCGGCTCGCAGCACGCCGATCACCGCGACCAGCAGGTCGGGCGTGCGGGGCAGCGAGATCCCGACCACGCTCTCCGGCCCGACGCCGAGCTCCGCGAGCCGCGCCGCGTACCGCGCGGAGGCGGCGTCCAGTTCGGCGTAGGTCAAGGCACCCAGCGCTTCGGCGTCGGGAGAGACCCCTACCTGGGCCGCGAACGCGTCGACCCAGGAGCGCCCGTCGAACGGCAGCGGGTCGCCGGTCCCCCACGACCGCAGCTCGGCCCGGTCGGACAGCGTGAGCATCCGCGCGGCGCCGACCGGTGTCTCCGGCCGGGCGCCGACGTCGGTCAGCAGGACGACGAGCCGGTCGAGCAGCTGCTGGGCGGTGTCGGCGGTGAACCGGCCGGCGTCGTACTCCAGCGTCACGTCGAGCGTGCCGCCGCCGTCCACGAACGTCAGGTTCAGGTCGACCTTCGGGTCCGCTACGAAGCCGGGCTCCTCCCCCAGCGGGAGTCCGAGCAGGGTGTCCGTCGACGCCGGACGGTGGAAGTAACCCAGCATCACCTGGAACAGCGGGTTCCGTCCGGGTACGCGCGGCGGGTTCACCGCCTCGACGACCTGCTGGAACGGCAGCGTCGCCGCGTCGAACGCGGCCAGGTCGACGTCCCGGACGCGGCGCACCAGCTCGGCGAAGGTCGGCGCACCGGACAGGTCGGTGCGCAGCACGACCGTGTTGACGAAGAACCCGACCAGGTCGGCGAGCGCCTCGTCACCGCGGCCCGACGTCGGACTGCCGATCGGGACGTCGACCCCGGCGCCGTGCCGGTGCAGCAGCGTGGCCACCGCCGCGTGCAGCACCATGAACAAACTGGCCTGCTCGGCGGCTGCCAGCGCCCGCAGCGGCTCCACCAGCGTGGGCGGCAGGGTGAGCGACGACAGCCCGGCCGGCTGCCCCGAGCCGCGCACGCCGGTCGCCGGCAGGGCGATCTCCGCCGGGAGGCCGTCCAGCTGACGCAGCCAGTACTCCCGCTCGGCCGCGGCCCGGGTGGCGAGGACGCCGTCCTGCCAGCGTGCGTAGTCGGCGTACTGCACCGGCAGCGGCGCGAAATCCGGCGCGGTGCCGGTGAGCCGGGCCCGGTAGGCGGTATCCAGATCGCGCAGCAGCGGCCCGTCGGACCACTCGTCCATCGCGATGTGGTGCAGCACCAGGGCCAGCACGGTGTCCTCGTCCGAGGGGAGCACGAAGACGCGCAGCGGCAGCTCCCGCGCCAGGTCGAACGGGCGCCCGATCAACGCGTCGAGCTCCTCGCCCGACCCGACCAGCACCTCGACGTGGGGATCGGTCACCAGCTGGGCCACCGGCGCGCCGTCGACGACCGGCAGCAGCGTGCGCAGGATCTCGTGCCGCGCCACCACGTCGTCCACGGCCGCGCGGAGCGCGTCGAGGTCGAGGCGGCCGTGCAGGCGCACCAGCAGCGGGTAGTTGTACGCGCTGGAGCCCGGGTCGAGCTGGTCGAGCAGCCAGAGCCGCTGCTGCGCCGACGAGAGCACCGGTGCCTCACCCGCCGGGCGCGGTTCCAGGACGGGGACCGCCGGCGCGGCCGGATCGGCGTCGGCCAGCGCCGCCGCCAGCCGCTCCGGCGTCCGGGTGTCGAACAGCGTCCGCAGCGAGACGGTGCCTCCGGAGCCCCCGAACTCCGTCCGCACCGCGCCGAGCAGCCGGATCGCGGTCAGCGAGTGGCCGCCCTGGTCGAAGAAGTCGTCCTCGGGACCGACCGACTCGACCTCCAACGCCTCGGCGAACAGCGCGCAGAGCCGCGCCTCGCGCTCGTCCCGGGGTGCCCGGGACACCGACGACGTCGCCGACGGCACCGGGAGCGCGGCGGTGTCGAGCTTGCCGTTGACGGTCATCGGCAACTCGTCCACGACCGCGAACGCGGACGGCACCATGTGCTGCGGCAGCCGGGCGGCGAGCGCGACGCGTACCGCCTCGCCCAGGTCGTTACGGTCGGCAGCCGCGACGGCGGACGCGGGTACGAGGTACGCGACCAGCCGCTTGGTCCCGCCGGTGCCGGGCAGCGCGACGACCGCGGCCTGCCGGACGCCCGGCAGCTCCTCGGCCGCCGTCCGGATCTCGGCCGGCTCGACCCGGTAGCCCCGTATCTTCACCTGGTCATCGGTACGACCCAGATAATCGAGATTGCCCACTGCATCTCCAGTGCGCTCCCGCACCAGATCACCGGTGCGGTACATCCGCCCGCCCGGCACCCACGGGTCGGCGACGAACCGCTCCGCGGTCAGCCCCGGCCGCCCCAGGTACCCCCGGGCCAGCCCGGCGCCGCTGATGTACAGCTCACCCGGGACACCGGCGGGTACCGGCCGCAGCCAGGCGTCGAGTACGTAGCCCCGGGTGTTCCAGATCGGACGGCCGACGGTGGCGGTCGGGCTGTCGGTGGTGCCGCCGCCCAGCGTGTTGATCGTGTACTCGGTCGGGCCGTACAGGTTGTAACCGAGGACGTCGTCGGCGTCGCGCAGCGCGGCCCACAGCGTCTCCGGTACCGCCTCACCACCGAGCAGCACCAGCGCCGGACGCCAGGTGCCCGGGCAGTCCCGCTCCAGCAACCCCAGGTCCAGCAGGTGCTGCCCGTAGGTCGGCGTCACGTTGACCACGTCGACGCGGTGGGCGTCGCAGTACGCGACCAGCGCGTGCGCGTCCCGGCGCAGCTGCTCGTCGCAGACGTGCACGTGGTGCCCCTCGACCAGCCAGAGCAGCTCCTCCCACGACATGTCGAACGAGAACGACACGGTGTGGGCGATGACCAGCTGGCGTCCGCCGGTCGCCGACACCACCGGCGCGAAGATCGCCTCGCGGTGGTTGAGCTGCATGTTCGTCAGCCCGCGGTACGGCGTGACGACGCCCTTCGGCCGCCCGGTGGAGCCCGACGTGTAGATCACGTACGCCGGGTGGTCCAGCCGTCCCGGCGTGCCGGGTGCGAACGCGCCCAGCTCCTCCGCGGTCAGGGCCGCACCGGAGAACTCGTCCGCGGACGGCCGGACGAGCGGCACCCCCGCGGACGCCAGGCGCGCGTCCGCAGCCAGCACCAGCGCGGGGCGCGCGTCCTCGATCATCGTGAACAGCCGCTCGTCCGGCAGGTCCAGCTCCAGCGGCAGGTACGCCGCGCCGGTCGCCAGGACCGCGAACAGCGCCACGACCATGTCCAGCGACCGGGGCAGCGCGAGCCCCACCACGACCTCCGGCCCCGCACCCCGCGAGAGCAGGAACCGGGCCAGCCGGTTGATCCGGGCGTCCAGCTCGGCGTAGGTCAGCGTGGTGTCTTCGAAGGTGAGTGCCGGAGCGTCCGGCGACACCCGGGCCCGCTCGGCGAACAGCTCCGCGATCGTCGCCTCGTCGAACTCGTGCGTCGTCGACGCCCAGCTCGCGGCTCGGGCCGCCCGCTCGGCCGGGAGAGCCAGCGGAAGCGCGGTCAGCGAGACCGACGGGTCGGCGACCAGCGCGTCGAGCACGGCGTCGAACCGCGCCAGCAGCGTCCGCGCACGAGCTTCGTCCACCACGTCCGGCCGGTACTCCAGCCGCATCCGCAGCCGCCGCCCCGGCGTCGCTACCCAGGTCAGCGGGTAGTGGGTGGCGTCGACGGCGCGTGCGGTCCGGAACCCGTGCTCGGTCTCCAGATCGGTGAACGTGTCGTCGTCGAGGAAGTTCTGCAGCACGTAGAGGCTGTCGAACAGCGTTCCCCCCGAGCTTCCGGAACGCTGCCCGACCGCGCGCTGGATGTCGCCGAGCCCCAGGTACTCGTGCGGCATCAACTCGACCCGGTCGAGCTGGACGCGGCGCAGGACGTCGCGCACCGACTCGGTCGCGCCCAGCCGGATGCGCTGCGGCACCGTGTTGAGGAACACGCCGACGACCTCGTCGACGCCGTCCAGCTCGGTGGGGCGCCCGGCGACCGTGGTGCCGAACACCGCGTCACCCGCGCCGGACGCACCGGAATCGGAGAGCCCGACCCCCGCCTCGTACGCCAGCACCAGGCCGAGGGCGGTGGTGAGCACCGCGTTGAGCGTCACACCGCAGGCGCGGGCCTGGGCGGTGAGCGCCTGCGTCTGCTCGGCGGTGAGGTCGAGCGCCAGGCTCTCCGCGAGCACCGGCGCCGTACCGACGGCCTCCGGGAACAGCACGGTGGGTTGGGCCCCGGCGAGCCCTTTCCGCCAGGCCTCCGCGGACGCCGACGCGTCCTGCCGCGCCAGCCAGCGCAGGTAGTCCGGGAACCCGGCGGGCACCGGGTCCGGCCGCCACGCGGCACCGGTCCGGTAGGCCGCGTAGGCCCCGAACAGATCCCGCAGGACCAGCTCCCGGGACCAGCCGTCCCAGAGCAGCAGGTGGTAGGTGAACAGCACCCGATCGGTGCCGTCCGGGCGTCGGACGACGGTCAGCCGGGACAGCGGTGGTGCGGCGAGGTCGAACGGCCGGGCCCGGTCCGCGGTGGTCACCGCGTCCACGTCCGACCCGTCCACCACCTCGACGGCGGCGTGCAGATCGGTACCGACGATCGCAAGCGGCCGCGGGAACCCGTCGGCCAGGAAGCCGAGCCGCATCGCCGGGTGCCGCTCGAGCACCGCCGCGTACGCCCGGGTCAGCGCGTCGGTGTCCACCCGGCCGTCGAAGTCGAACGCGTTCTGCGCGACGTAGACGTCCGAGTTCCCGGCGAAGCGAGCCTGGAAGAACAGACCTTCCTGCAGCGGCGAGAGCGCCCAGACGTCCTCGACCATGGCCGGGGTGGCCGCCCGGACCGCGTCCTCGATCGGGGTGGCCCGGGCGCCGCTCAGCTCGGTGAGGGCCGCGGTCCACCCCTCGGCGATCGTCCGTACGTCGTCGGGCGTCAACCCGTCCGTGGGATACGTGAACACCGCACGGAGGCTCGGCCCCGCCGGGGTGTCGTGGCAGGCCACGTTCACCTCGAGCAGGTACGGCGTCCCCAGGTCCGAATCGGACTCCATCCGCAGGGCGTCGGCCTCCGGCGCGGTGTCCCAGTCGCCGGTCCGGCCGGTCGGGAACCGGCCCAGGTAGTTGAAGAGCACCTGCGGCGTACCGAGCCGGGCCAGCGCCGGGGCCGTCCGCGGGTTCGCGTACCGCAGCAGGCCGTAGCCGAGGCCGACGTCCGGGGCGGCCCGCAGCGCGTCCCGCACCTGGTGCAGCAGCGCCGTCGGGTCGGCCGCCGGCTCCGGCAACCGCACCGGCGCGATCGCGGTGAACCAGCCGACGGTCCGGGACAGGTCAGCCCCGTCGATCGGCTCGCGGCCGTGCCGCTCCAGGTCGAGCACGAGCGGGTGGTAGCCCCGCCAGGACGCGACCGCGCGGTGCACCCCGGCGACCAGCGTCTCGGTCACATCGACGCCGGCGTCCGCCGGGACCTGGGTCAGCAGCGGCGCGGTCACCGCCGGCGGCAGCGTCACCACGTGGTCGCGGGTGGCGCCGACGGTCAGACCGGCCGTGGACGCCGCCGGGTCGAGCTCGCCACCGGGCGCGAGCACCCGCGTCCAGTGTTCGAACTCGGCCAGGCGCGCGGTCTGCCCGGCGTTCTCGGTCAGCGTCCGGGCGTAGGCGCGCAGCGATGTCCCGACCGGGTCCGGCGCGCCCCCGTTCCAGGCGGCCTCCAGGTCCTCGAGCAGAATCCGCCAGGACACGCCGTCGACGACCAGGTGGTGCGCGACGAGCAGCAGGCGCCCCTGGGCGTCCGGACCGCGGTCGAACAGCACCACCTCGAGCACCCGTCCCGCCTCTGGGTCGAGCCGGTCGGCGGCGGCGTCCGACTCGTCGCCGATCAGCTCCCGGAGCCGCTCGGAGTCCATGCCCACGGCGTCCACCACGGTCACCGATGCCGCCGCGGACGGACGCACCTCCAGCGACCACAGCATCGGCACCGGGCGGTGCAGCTGCAGCCGCAGCGCGTCGTGATGCGCGACCAGCGCGTCGACCAGCGCGGTGACCCGCGCCCGGTCCAGGCCGGGTGGGGTGAGCAGCAGCTCCGACTGGTTGTGCCGGTCGATCCGCCCGCCCAGCTCGGCCAGGCGGCTCACGATCGGCAGCAGCGCGACCTCACCGACGCCGTCGGAGGGCGGCGCGGCGACGGGTTGCTGCGGAGCCGGGGCCACCGCGCCCGCGAGCGCAGCCGGTGTGCGGTGCACGAACACGTCGCGCGGGGTGACCGCGAGACCGCGTCGCTTCGCGCGGTTCGCGAGCTGGATCGCGATGATGCTGTCCCCGCCGAGGGCGAAGAAGTCCTCGTCCGCCTCGACGGCGTCGAGGCCCAGCACCGCCGCGAACTCCTCCCGCAGCGCCGTCAGCGGCTGCGGGTCCGTGCCCGCTTCGGTCTCGGATATCGACGCGTGCTCGCGCGCCACCGCCGGACGGTTCCCACCGCCGGGCACGACCTCCGGGGCCGCCCGCTGTGCACGCACGGCCTCGGGGGCCGGCCCAGCGGGACCAGTCGCTCGGGCGCGCTGGGCACGCACGGCCTCCGGGGCCGGCAGGGCGGCTCGGTCGAGTTTGCCGTTGACGGTCAGCGGCAGGGACTCCAGCGGCACGATCGCCGACGGCACCATGTAGCCCGGCAGCGTGCCCTCCAGCGACGCGCGCACCGCGTCGACGTCGAGCTCCACGCGGGGCACCACGTACGCGACCAGCCGGTCGCGCCCCTGGTCGTCGCGGCGCACCAGCGCGGCGGCGTTGACGATCTCCTCCCGGGCGAGCAGCGCGCTCTCGATCTCCCCCAGCTCCACCCGGTACCCGCGGATCTGCACCTGGTGGTCCGACCTTCCGAGGTAGACCAAGTCTCCGTCCGGGGTCCATCGCGCGGTGTCACCGCTGCGGTAGAGCCGGCCCGGCCCGAACGGGTTCGCGACGAACCGGCTCGCGGTCAGCCCCGGCCGGTCCAGGTAACCACGGGCGAGCTGGTCACCGGCGACGTAGATCTCGCCGACCACGCCCGGCGGCACCGGCCGCAGCGCCCGGTCGAGCACGTGGACCCGCAGGCTGGGCAGGGCGTCCCCGATCACCGATCCAGCCGCGGTGTCCGCGGGCGACAGGGCCCGGAACGTCACGTGGACGGTCGTCTCGGTGATGCCGAACATGTTGACCAGCCGGGGTCCCGCAGTTCCGGTAGCCGCAGTCTCGGCGCTCCGCTCGTACCAAGGCGCCAACCGACCCAGGTCGAGCGCCTCGCCGCCGAAGATCACGTACCGCAGCGCGAGCGTGCCCCGGGCGTCCCGGTCCGCCTCGATCAGCGGGTAGAACGCGGACGGCGTCTGGTTGAGCACGGTGACGCCCTCGTCCGCCAGTAGCGCCCGGAAGTACCCCGGGTCACGCGCGACGTCCGGGTCGACGACGACCAAGCGGCCGCCGTAGCGCAGCGCTCCCCAGAGCTCCCAGACCGAGAAGTCGAACGCGTGCGAGTGGAACATCGTCCACACGTCGTCCGGGCCGAACGTGAACAGTTCGTCCGCGGCGGCGAAAAGCGTCAGGACGTTGCGGTGGGTGACCGCGACGCCCTTCGGCGTGCCGGTGGAGCCGGACGTGTAGATCACGTAGGCGGTGTGGTCCGCGCGCAGCGGTTCCCGCCGGTCGGCGTCGGTGACCGGCCCGTCGGGGTACTCCCGCAGCGCGATGCTTAGGGCCGGATCGTCGAGAACCAGCGGCCGCGTCGCGGTCCCCAGGCCGTGGAGCGTGGCCAGCTCGGCGATCAGGGCGGCCGGCGCGGCGTCGGCGACGATGTGCCGAAGGCGGCTCGCCGGGGCGGTGAGGTCGACCGGCAGGTACGCGGCGCCCGCCTTGAGCACCGCCAGCACCGCGACGACGAGGTCGGCGGAGCGGCGCAGGGCGATCGCGACCCGGTCCTCCGGGCCGACGCCGCGCGCGATCAAGAGCCGCGCGAGCCGGTTCGAGCGGGTGTCCAGCTCCCCGTAGGTCAGCGCGCTGCCCCGGTACGTCACCGCGACGGCGTCGGCCGTGGTCGGCGCGGCGGCGAACGCGTCGGCGAGCGTCGTGACCGGACCGCTGACGGTCAGCAGCCCACCCAGCGCCGGCCCGTCGCCGCCCGGCCGCGTCCCGGCGGGGCGCGCCTCCTCGGGACGCGCCTCGCCGGGGAGGCGCAGCTCGAGCCCGGCGACCGGGGTGCCCAGATCCGTGACGATCTGGTCGAGGACCTGTTCGACCCGGGCCAGCGTCCGCTCCGCGTCGGCGGAGGAGACCAGGCCGACGTCGTACTTCAGCTCCAGCGTCAGACCGTCGCCGGGGAACGCGACCAGCGCCACCGGGTAGTGCGGCGAGTCGGTGCCGGTGAAGCCGGCGACGGTCAGCTCCTCCGGGCGGTCGGAGCCGCGGACCGCCGGGAAGTTCTCGACCACGACCATCGTGTCGAAGAACTCCCGGACGCCGACCGCGCGGGCCAGCTCCGCCAGCCCGACCTGCTGCACGTCGAGGACGTCGGTCTGCTGTTCGTGCAGCCTGGTGAGGACCGCACCGAGGGGCTCGGCCGGCGTCCAACGCATCGGTACCGGGATCGTGTTGATCAGCAACCCGACGATGCTCTCGACGCCCGGCAGCTCGCCACCGCGGCCGGAGACCGTGGAGCCGAACACCACCTCGTCGCGGTCGAGCAGTCCGCCGAGCACCAGGCCCCACGCCCCGTGCAGCACCGTGCTCAGCGTGACGCCGTGTGCGCGAGCGGCGGCGGTGAGCGCGGCGGCGCGCGACGGGTCGAGCGTCCGGAACACGCTGTCGTGGCGGTCCGGGACGGCTCCGACCGCGACCGGCACCAGCGTCGTCGGCTCGACCCCGGTGAGCGCCCGTACCCAGATCTCCCGCGCGGCGTCCCGGTCACTGCCCACCCGGCCGACGACGTGCGCCACGTGATCGGCGAACGTCACCGGCGGCTCCCCCAGTGCGTAACCGGCACCGGACCGGCCGCGCCGGTAGGACTCCACGACATCGCTGAACACCAGCGGGTACGACCAGCCGTCGGCCAGGATGTGGTGCATCGTCTCGACGAGCCGGTGCTCGTTCTCCGAGAGCGACACCAGCGCGTACCGCACCAGCGGCGGCTCGGCCAGGTCGAACGGCTGGGCGAGCTGGTCGGCGCAGATCCGGGCCAGATCCTCTTCGCCTCCGGTGAACTCCCTCCAGGGCAGCTCGACCGCCTCGGCGATCACCTGGACGACCCGGCCATCGCTGAGCGGGCGGTAGCTCGCCCGCAGCGCCTGGTGCCGGTCCACGGTGGCCTCGACCGCCCGGCGCAGCGCGGACGCGTCGACCGGACCGGTCAGCCGGGCGACCTGCTGGACGACGTACGAGTCCTTCCCCGGCTCCGCGATCGACGACTGGAAGTACATCCCCTCCTGCAGCGGCAGCAGCGGCAGGACGTCCTGAAGTCCGGCGGGGTGCGCCTCGAGCGCGTCCACATCGGCCTGGGTCAGCGGAACCAGCGGGAAGTCCGACGGGGTGGCGCCGGTCAGGTCGGCGCAGGCGACCAGCGCACGCAGCGCCTCGGCCCACCGCTCGGCGAGCGCACCGATCTCCTCTGCGGTGAGGACGCCGGTCGGGTAGGCCAGCGTCGCGCTGAACGTCGGCCCGTCCGGCCCGTCCTGGACGAGCGCGTTGACCTCCAGCGTCATCGCCGGGTTGGTCGGGTCGACGCCCTCGCGGAGCGCCTCGACGGCCGCCCAGTCCGTGTCCGGATCGGCGCCGAAGCGGCCGAGGTAGTTGAACAGGATCTGCGGCGGGTCGCCCACGGTGTCGTCGTCGCGCAGGTACCGCAGGATGCCGTAGCTCAGACCCTTCGACGGGATCCCGCGTAGCTGCTCCTTGACCGCCTTCACCGCGCCCACCAGCGCAGGGCCCCCGTCGACGACGTCGTCCCAGCGCAGCGCACCGGGGTCGAGCCGAACCGGGTGGATCGCGGTGAACCAGCCGACGGTCGCCGAGAGGTCGGGCAGCGACTCGAACAGTTCGCTCTCGCGGCCGTGCCCCTCCAGGCTGAGCAGGGTCGGTCCGCTCTCCTGGCCACGATCGCGCCGCCACTCGGCGAGCGCCAGCGCGAAGCCGGCGAGCAGCACGTCGTTGACCCGGCCGCGGATCGCGGCGGGTACCCGGCCGAGCAGGTCCGCGGTGACGTCCGGCGGCAGCGCGAGGCTCACCGAGGCGACGGTGCCGCCGGTGTCGACCGCCGGGTCGACCGGGCGGCTGCCGAGCGTCGGATCACCGGTGGCGAGTACGTCCCGCCAGTACGCGCGGTCGGCCTCGACGTCGGCGGCGCGGACCAGCTCGGACCAGGTGCGGAAGCTGGTCGGGACCGCGGGCAGCGCGGGGGTGCCGCCCGCGGCCAGCTGCGCCCAGGCAGCGGCGAGGTCGGCGGTGAGGATGCGCCAGGAGACGCCGTCGATCACCAGGTGGTGCACGACGAGCAGCAGCCGTCGCCCGGCCTCGTCCCAGACCGCCCGCAGCATGAGGCCGGCGTCCGGGTCGAGCAGGGCCGCGGTGGCGTCCGGGTCCAGCGCGCTGCTCCCGGCGTCCGGGCCGAGCAGCGCCGCGGCGGCGTCCGGGTCCAGCGCGCTGCTCCCGGCGTCCGGGTCGAGCAGCGCCGCGGCGGCGTCCGGGTCCAGCGCGCTGCTCCCGGCGTCCGGGTCGAGCAGCGCCGCGGCGGCCTGCGGGTCGAGCGCGCTGCTCTCGGCGAGCAGCGCCGACGCGTCGACCGCGCCACGCGGCGGCACGGTAAGCACCCACCCGCCGTCGCGGTCGAGGCGGGCTCGCAGCAGGTCGTGGCGATCGACGAGCGCCTGGAGGAGCTGGTCGAGCTGGTCGCGGCGTAGCCCGGCCGGGGTGCGCAGCACCATCGACTGGTAGAAGCCGGTCAGCGGCGTCTCGGCCTGCTCGGTCTCGGCGAGCATCGGCGTCAGCGCGACCGTGCCCACACCGCTGTCGACGACGTCCGGCCGGGCCACCGGCGCCGACGCGGGCAGCGCCGCCGCGAGCGCCTGCACGGTCCGGCGGCGGAAGATGTCGCGCGGAGTGAGCGACAGCCCGGCAACACGGGCCTTCCCGCTCACCGCGATCGACGAGATGCTGTCGCCGCCGAGCGCGAAGAAGTCGTCGTCGATCCCGACCTCGGGCAGGCCGAGGACGTCCGCGTAGATGTCGCAGAGCACGGTCTCGGCCGCGTCCCGGGGCGCGCGGTTCCGACCGCCGCCGGGCGGCGTCGGCGCCGGCAGCGCCTTGACGTCGAGCTTCCCGTTGACGGTCAGCGGCAGCTCGTCGACGACTCCGAACCGGGTGGGGACCAGGTAGTCCGGCAGCCGTTCGGAGAGCGTGGCCCGGATCCGCGCCGGAAGATCGGTCGCCTCCCCGGCCGGGACGACGTACGCGGCGAGTAGCTTCGTGTTCGTCGCCGGGTCGGTCCACGCGATCGCCGCGGCCTGCCGCACCTCCGGCAGCGCGGAGAGCGCGGCCTCGACCTCGCCCAGCTCGATCCGGTACCCCCGGATCTTCACCTGGTCGTCGCTGCGCCCCAAATAATCGAGGTTCCCAACTGGGTCTCCAGCCCGCTGCCGCACGAGGTCACCGGTGCGGTACATGCGCCCACCGGGGACGTGCGGGTCGGCGACGAAACGACTCGCGGTCAACCCGGACGCGTTGAGGTATCCCCGGGCCAGGCCGGCGCCGGCGATGTAGAGCTCACCCACGACGCCCGGGCGCACCGGCCGGAGCCAGCCGTCCAGGACGTAGCCGCGGGTGTTCCAGATCGGGGTGCCGACGGTCGGGGTCGCCGAGTCGGCGGTGCCGCCACCGAGCGTGTTGATCGTGTACTCGGTCGGGCCGTACAGGTTGTACCCGGTCGGACCGTCCGGCGTGGACAGCTTCTCCCACACCGCGTCGCTGACCGCTTCGCCGCCGAGCAGCACCAGGCAGGGCGGGTACCCGGCCGGATCCAGTAGGCCGCTGTCGAACAGGTGATGGGCGTAGGTCGGTGTCACGTTGAGGACGTCGATCCGGTTCGCCCGGCAGTAGGCCACCAGCGCGACGGCGTCCCGGCGCAGCTCCTCGTCGCAGACGTGCACCTCGTGGCCCTCGACCAGCCAGAGCAGTTCCTCCCACGACATGTCGAAGGAGAACGAGACCGTGTGGGCGATCCGCAGGCGGCGGCCACCGGCCCGGGCCACGGTCGGGTCGAAGATCTCGGCCCGGTGGTTGAGCTGCATGTTCGTCAGCCCGCGGTACGGCGTGACGACGCCCTTCGGCTTGCCGGTGGAGCCGGACGTGTAGATCACGTACGCGGGGTGCTCCAGCGTCAGCTCTCCCCGCTCCACCGGAGTGCTGGGCATCGCGTCCAGTTCGGCGCGGGTGGCCTCGTCGTCGAGCGCCAGGACGTCGCCGCCGAGCGTCCGCTGGGCGTCGATCAGCCCGGGGTGCGCGCTGGTGGTCAGCAGGAGCACCGGCCGGGCGTCCTCGACCATCCCGGCCAGGCGCTCCACCGGGTGGTCCAGCTCCAGCGGCAGGTACGCCGCACCGGACCGGAGCACCGCGAACAACGCCACGACCATCTCGACGCTCCGCGGCAGAGCGAGTGCGACGATCCGCTCCGGTGCGGCGCCGTGCGCGCGCAGCAAATGGGCGAGCCGGCTGATTCGCGCGTCCAGCTCGGCGTAGGTGAGCGTGCCCTCCTTGGCCACCAGGGCGATCTGATCCGGGACCTCGGCGGCCCGCTCGGCGAGCAGCTCCGCGATCGTCGCGTCCGGGATCTCGTGCTCGCACGCCGCCCAGTCGGCCGCGAGCGTGGCCCGGTCGGCGTCGAGCAGCAGGTCGAGGTTCGCGGCGGAGCGGTCCAGGCCCGCCGCGCCGTCCGCCAGCGTCGTGAGCAGCCGGGTGAACCGGTCCATCAGCGCGCGGGCCTCGGCCTCGCTCACCAGGTCCGGCCGGTACTCGAGCTTGAGCTTGAGGCGTTCGCCCGGGGTGAGGACCCAGGTCAGCGGGTAGTGCGTCGTGTCGTGGTAGTCGACGGCGGTGATGCCCTGGGCGGCGTCCAGGTCGCTGAACGTCTCGTCGCCGAGGAAGTTCTGCAGCACGTAGAGCGTGTCGAACAGCGTCTCGGCACCGGCGACCCGCTGGATGTCCCCCAGACCCAGGTAGTCGTGCGGGGTCAGCTCGACCCGGTCGTCCTGGATCTGACGGGCGAGCGCGGCGACCGTGGTCTCGGGGCGGGCGGTGACCCGCACCGGCACCGTGTTGAGGAACAGGCCGACGACGTCCTCGACGCCGGGCAGGTCGGCCGGGCGTCCGGCGACCGTGGTGCCGAACACCGCGTCGGCGGTTCCGGTTTGGCTCCCCAGCAGAAGGCCCATCGCGGCGGTGAGCAGCGAGTTCAGCGTCACCCCCGCGGCGCGCGCCTGGTCGGTCAGCCGGGCGGAGACGTCCGGCGCCAGTGCGTCGAGAATCCGGTCGGAGAGCACCGGCTCGCGCCCGATCGCGGCCGGGACCAGCAGCGTCGGCTCCAGCCCGGACAGCGCGTCCGCCCACGCGCGGCGGGACACGTCGACGTCCTGCCGGGCGATCCAGCGCAGGTAGTCCGGGAACTCGGTGCGCTCGTCGGGGAGGGCACCCTGGGTGCCGCGCGAGTCGTAGAGCGCGAACAGGTCGCGGAGCACCAGCTCGCGGGACCAGCCGTCCCACAGCAGGAAGTGCGACGTGAGCAGCAGCCGGTCCCGGCCGTCCGGGCCCCGCACCACCGTGAGGCGCACCAGCGGTGGCCGGGTGAGGTCGAACGGACGGTCGCGGTCCTCGGCGAGCACCACCTCGAGCGCCTGGTCGTCGGCGACCTCGATCCGGGTGACCGTCGCGTCGGCCTCGGCGGCGATGTACTGGACCGGCGTGGGCACACCGGTGGCGGTGAACCCGGCCCGGAGCGTCGGGTGGCGCCGCAGCAGCGCCCGGAACGCGAGCGTGAGCGCGTCGACGTCGAGGCGACGGTCGAGGTGTAAGACGTTCTGCGCGACGTAGGTCCCGGTGATGGCCTCGTAGGACGCCTGGAAGTAGACACCCTGCTGGAGCGGTGAGAGGCCCCAGATCTCGGCGACCGGCACCGGCGCGGCCGCGACGACCGCGTCGATCTCGTCCTGCGTCAGCGTGACCGTGGTGAGTCGCTCCGGGATCAGCCGCCCCGCCTCCGCCGCGGACCCGGCCTCCGTCGTGAATCCGGCCTCAGCCGCGGACCCGGCCACCGTCGACGCGTGCCGCGCCGCCTCGGCGAACTCGGTGACGGCCGCCTGCCACTCGGCGGCGAGCCGCGCGCCGACCGTCTCGTCCAGCGCGTCGGCCGGGTGCCGCAGCGTCAGCTCGACCGCCGGACCGTCCGGTGCAAGGCCTGCGGCCACGTCGCACTCGACGGCGTACCAGGCGCCGAGGAACGGGTCGCCCGACGGCGGCACCACCCGGCGCTCCCACGGCGGCGCGGCCGGCTGCGTCCGCGTGGATGCCGCGAACCCGCTCAGCCGGAGCAGCACCTGCGGTGCGGACGCCGCGGCGAGTGCCCGACCGGCCCGTGGGTGCAGGTAGCGCAGCCCGCCGAAGCCCACGCCGGAGTCGGGCAGCGCGGCGAGCGCGTCCGCGGTGTCGGCCAGCAGTGCGTCCGGCTGGTCGGCCGCCGGTCCGAACCGGGCCGGGACGGTCAGCCCGAGCTGCCCGACCGTGCGCGACAGGTCGAGGCCGGGATCGACGGGAACCCGGTCGCGGGCCGTGCGCTCGACGTCGACCAGCAGGTCGGTTCCGCCGGGCAGCGCACCCTCGGCCCGCAGCCGGTCGACGGCGCGACGCAGCGAGGCCAGGGTGTACTGCTCGGCGGTGGCCTCCCCGGACCCCGCGAGCCACTCGGCGACCGCACCGCCGACGCGCGCGCGGTGGCTGACCGGCGCGCCTGCGCCGAGGGCCCCCGGAACCAGATCGGCACCCGGGACCAGGTCCGCACCCGGCCGCAGTACGCCCTTCCAGGTATCGAACTCCGCGATCCGGCTGCCGGCCTCCTCGACGACGAGCCGCGCGTACCGCCGCAGCGACGTCGGTACCGGGCCGAGCCGGGGGCGGCGTCCGTCCGCGATCGCGGCGCACGCGTCCGCCAGGTCGGCGTGGACGATCGGCCAGGACGCGTCGTCGAGCAGCAACGGGTGCGCGACGAAGAGCAGCCGGCCGTCCAGGTCGGCACCGGCGTCGAACCAGACGACGGCGAGCGGGGCGTCCTCGCTGACGGCGACCGGCTCCGCCGCGGCGGCAGCGTCCGGGTCGGTGTCCTCGTCCACCGGAACCCGCCGGAGGACGTCCGGCTGCGGTCCCGGCGGTGGCACCTCGAGCGTGAGGAACACCCCGGACTGCCGCTCCGGACGTAACCGCAGACCGTCGTGGTGGTCGAGCACCACCTGCAGCGCGCGCTCCAGCACCGGCAGCGACAGTCCGGCCGGTGCGGTGACCAGGCTGGTCAGCCGGTAGTCGCCGAGGTCGTCGAGCTCCGACCACCGTTCGAGCGTCGGCAGCAGCGGTACCGCGCCGATCGCCTCGGGATCGGTGGTTACGGTGTCTCCGAGCTGGGCGTCGAGCGCCTCGGCGGTACGGGCGCGGAAGACGTCCTGGGTGGACAGCGGCATCCCGTCCTTTCCGAGGCGGTGCACGAGGCGGATCGCGGTGATGCTGTCGCCACCGAGCGCGAAGAAGTCGTCGCGCGCACCGACCCGGGACCGCCCCAGCACGGCGGCGACGTGCGCGGCGATCCGCTCGGCCCGCGGGCTCGCCGGAGCGTCTGGCGACGGGTCCGCTGCCGGGTCGGGCAGGGCAGACCGGTCCCGCTTGCCGTTGGGCAGCAGCGGGATCTCCTCCAGCAGCGTGACCGTGCCGGGGATCAGGTGGCCGGGCAACTCCGTGCGCAGCGCGGCGAGCACCGCCTCCGGCCTCAGCGCGGTCCCGGCGGGCACGACGTAGGCGTGCAGGGAGCGCGCGCCACCGTCGGCGCCGCGGACCGTGGCGACCGCGTCCGCCACCCCGGGCACCCGCCGCAGCACGGACTCCACCTCCGGAAGCTCCACCCGGTGCCCGTTGACCTTGACCTGGTCGTCGACGCGGCCGAGGAACTCGATCCGTCCGTCGGGCGTCCAGCGGCCGCGGTCGCCGGTGCGGTACAGCCGTGCGCCCGGGGCGCCGAACGGATCGGCGACGAACCGGGCCGCGGTCTGCGGGCCCTGTCCCAGGTACCCGAGCGCCAGCTGCACGCCGCCGACGTAGATCTCGCCTGCGGTGCCCGGCGGAACGAGTCCGAGGGCGGCGTCCAGGACGTAGACCGTGGTTCCGGGCACCGGCGCGCCGAGCGTCACCGGCTCGCCCGGCCGGACGACCCCGGCCAGCACGTCGCCGGCCACCTCGGACGACCCGTAGGAGTTGACGATCTCCGCGGCGGGACTGGCCGCGGCGAGCGCGCGGACGGTGTCGCCGGTCAGTGGCTCGCCGGACACGATCCAGCGGCGGACGCCCCGGAGGCGCTCCGGCGCGGTCTCGGCGAGCGCCGCGGCCAGGCTCGGCACCGCGAGCAGCTGCGCGGCGCCGGACTCCTCGACCAGGCGGGTGAGCGCCGCACCGTCGGCGCTGGTCACCGCGTCGGCGAGCACCATCGTGGCGCCGGCGACGAGGCCGCCGAGCAGTTCGGTGGTGCCGTCGACGAAGCTCAGCGAGCTGCGCGCGACCCGGACGTCGTCCCCGGCCGGGGTCCAGGAGCGGGGAGACCAGGAGCGCCGGGCCCAGGCCAGCCGGTTGGCGAGGCCGGCATGGGTGCCGACGACCGCCTTCGGCCGCCCGGTGGAGCCGGACGTGAAGATCACCGTGGCCGGGTCCAGCGGAGCGACCGCGATCGGGCCTGCGGGCTCGGCACGACAGTCCGCGATCCGCACCGTCGGCGCCGGGAAATCGTCGTCCCCGTCGGTCAACACGTACGCAGGGCGGGCCACGTCGAGCATGAGCCGGACCCGCGCCGCCGGGTACGCCGGGTCGATCGGGAGGTAGGCCGCGCCCGCGCGGAGCACGCCGAGCACCGCAACCGGCAGCTCGGCGGTCCGCTGCGCGGACACCGCCACCACGTCGCCGCGGTGGACGCCCGCGGCCGCCAGGGTCGCCGCGACCGACGCGCTGCGACGATCCAGCTCGGCGTAGCGCAGCCGGGTGTCCCCGGCCACCACCGCGACGCGCTCCGGGTGGGCGTGGACCGCGGCGTCGAACATCGCGACCACGGTGTCCACCGGGCCGGTGTCCGCGCCGACGCCCGCGCCGAGAAGCCGGCCGCGCTCGGCGTCGTCGACCAGGGCGAGCCGGGAGACGCGCTGGTCCGGGGCGTCGATCAGCGCGCCCAGCACCGCGGCGTACCGCTGCAGCAGCGCCTGGGCGCCGGCGTCGTCGAGGAGCCGCTCGTCGTGGGTGATCGCCAGCTGCACGGTGTCGCCCGGACGCGCCATCAGCGTCACCGGGTAGTGCGGCGCCTCGACGACGTCCAGACCGGTGACGCGCAGCGCTGCACCCTCCGGCGACCCGGGGAACGGGTAGTTCTCGATCACCAGCAGCGTGTCGAACAGCTCGGGCAGCCCGACCCGTCGCTGGACGGCGGCGAGCGCGGCGTGTTCGTGCTCGACCAGGCCGCGCTGGGCGTCGGCGTAGCGGCGGACGACGTCGGCGAGCGTGTCGTCGGGCTCCCAGCGGACGCGCGCAGGCACCGTGTTGATCAGCAGGCCGACCATCGTGTCCAGCCCGGGCAGGTCGCCGGAGCGCCCGGAGACCGTCGATCCGAACAGGACGTCCGAGCGGTCGGTGGCCCGGCCCAGGAGCACACCCCACGCCGCGGCGAGCACGTTGCTGACGGTCAGGCCCTGGGCGCGGGCCCAGGCCTGCAGCCGGTCGCCCGGCAGCTCCAGCCGGACCCGTCCGAAACCTTCGCCCGGTCGGGCCGGCGCCGGGAGCACATCGGCCAGGCGGGTCGGCTCGTCGATGCCCGTCAGCGCGTCTGCCACCGCGGAGACGTCGGCCTCGGCGTCGGTCAGCGTCCGGAGGAACTCCCGGTACGGCGTGGCGGGGGGCAGCGACGCGTCCTCGTGCAGCGCGACCAGGTCGCCGAGGACGAGCGGCACCGACCAGCCGTCGGCGAGCACGTGGTGGACGGTCTGCACCAGCACGTGCCGCTCGGCTCCCAGCCGCACCAGCGCGTACCGCATCGCGGGCGGCCGGGCCAGGTCGAACGGCTCGGAGCGCTCGACCGCGGCGATCTGCGCGATCCGGTCCGCGACCGCGTCCGCGTCGGCGTCGGCGAGGTCGTGTGCGCGCCACGGCACCGGCGCGCGATCGGCGACGACGGCCCGCACGGTGCCGTCGCCCACCGGCCGGAACGCCGCACCGAGGTTCGGGTACCGGTCGAAGAGCTGCTCGGCGGCCCGCCGGAGCCGGTCGGCATCGAGCGGGCCGGTCAGCTCGATGATCTGCTGGACGACGTAAGGGTCGGCGTCCGGCGTGAACGTGGCGTGGAAGTACAGGCCCTCCTGCAGCGGTGCGAGCGGCAGCACGTCGCGCAGCCCGGGCGCCTCGGCGGCGAGCGCGTCGACGTCGTCCTGGGAGAGGGGCACGAGCGGAAAGTCCGACGGGGTGAAACCGGCGACCGTGTCGCTCTCGGCGATCGCGGTGAGCACGTCGGCCCAGTAGCCGCCGAGGGTCTCCACGTCCTCCGCGTCGAGGACGCCGTCGGGCCAGGTCAGCCGTGCCTCGAGGACCGGGCCGCGCGGGCCCTCCACCGCGATCGCGTTGATCTCCAGCACCCGGGGCAGCGGCATCCGCGGGTCGCGGCGCTCCAGCACGGTGTGGTCGGCGGACGTCAGCGACCAGGGGTCGGGGGCGTCGGCGGCGAACCGGCCGAGGTAGTTGAAGAGGACCTGCGGTGCCACCGCGAGGTCGGGCCGGGGCCGGTCACCGAGGTAGCGCAGCGCGCCGTAGCTCAGGCCGCGGTGCGGTACCGCGCGCAGCTGCTCCTTGACCGCCTTGACGCACGCGCCGAGGTCCGCGGTGTCGACCCTGAGGGCCACCGGGTACAGGGTCGTGAACCAGCCGACGGTGCGGGAGAGGTCGAGCGGCCTGCCGGGGAGCAGGTCCTCCTCGCGTCCGTGGCCCTCCAGCTCCAGGAGGACTGGGCCGTCCTGCCCCCGCCAGCGTCCGATCGCGAGGGTCAGGGCAGCGACCAGCGCGTCGTTGACGCCGCCGTGGATCGCGGCCGGGACCGGGCCGAGCAGCCGCGCGCTGACGTCCGGCGGGAGCGAGACCAGCAGCTCCTGCTCGGTCGCGACCGTGTCCCGGGTGGGGTCGAGCGGACGCCGCCCCAGGAGCGGGTCGGGGGTGGCGGCCACCTCCCGCCAGTACTGCTCGGCGTCGGCGAACGCACCCTCGCGAGTGCGGTCGCGGAGTGTGGCGGCCCACTCCTTGACCGACGTCGTCGGCGAAGGCAACGTGCCACCCTCGGCGGCGGTACGCAGGTCCTCGGCGAGCACGCGCAGCGAGACGCCGTCCACGATCACGTGGTGCGCGACGACGACCAGGCGTCCTTCGCCCGCGCCCGGCGTCACCCAGGCGAAGCGGACCATCCGGCCCGCGGCCGGGTCGAGCCCGGCGACCGCACCGTCGACCGCTGCGGAGACGGCTCGGTCGTCGATCGGTCCCTCCACGACCGTGACGACGTCGGACGCGGACGGCGTGCCGACCGGCAGCACCTCCAGCGTCCACCGGTCGTGCCCGTCGGTGCCCGGCACGGCCACGACGCGGGTGCGCAACGCGTCGTGGGCCGCGAGCACCGCGTCGAGGGTCGTGCGGAGATCCTCGGCGGTCAGCCCGGCCGGGGTGCGCACCACTATGCCCTGGAAGAACCCGTCCATCGCCGGGCCGGCGTCCTGCAGCCACTCGGTGATCGGGGTGGCCGGTATCGGCCCCACCCGCTCGGCGGTGGTCTCCCCCGGCGCCTCGACCGCGGTCACCACGGTGGCGAGCGCGGCGGGCGTCGGCCGCGCGAACAGGTCCCGCGGCCGGACCCGCAGACCGGCCTTCCGCGCCTGGCGCACGACCGCGATCGCGACGATGCTGTCGCCGCCGAGCGCGAAGAAGTCGTCGTCGGCACCGACCCGCTCGACCCCGAGGACGGAGGCGAACACGTCGCAGAGCACCTGCTCGGTGGAGGTGCGGGGCGCACGGGACCGCGCCGATGGTTCCGCGGGGAACTCGTACGACGCCAGCGCGGACCGATCGACCTTGCCGTTCGTCGTCGTCGGCAACTCCGGGAGCACCGCGAACGCGCTCGGCACCATGTACTCCGGCAGCCGGTCGCTGCACCAGGCACGCAGTGCGTCCGGTGTCAGCGACGGCGGGCCGGCGGCGAACCCCAGCAGGTGGTCCGACGGCATCGTCGCGACGATCACCGCGGCGTGCCGGACGTCCGGGTGACCGACGAGCGCGGCCTCGACCTCCTCCAGCTCCAGCCGCATCCCGCGGATCTTGACCTGGTTGTCGGCACGGCCGACGAACTCCAGGGTCCCGTCGCTGTTCCACCGAGCCAGGTCGCCGGTGCGGTAGAGGCGGGAACCTGGCTGCCCGAAGGGGTTCGCGACAAACCTCGCGGCCGACAGCCCGGGCGCGTTGATGTAGCCCCGGCCGAGCAGGAACCCGGCCGCGTAGAGCTCACCGGTCTCCCCGACCCCGACCGGCTGGAGGGCGTCGTCCAGGACGTAGAGCTGGGTGTACGGGTTGGGCCGTCCGATCGAGGTGGCGATCCGTTCGGCGGAGTCCCGGTAGATCACGTGGGAGACGCCGATCGTCGCCTCGGCCGGCCCGTAGCCGTGGTAGAGGGTCGTGGTCAGCTGCGACCGGAAGCGCTCGAACAACTCGGGCGTCAGCACCTCACCGCCGCACCAGACGTGCCGCAGCCCCGTCAATGCGTCGGTGCCGCGCGCCATCTCCAGCAGGGTGTCCAGCATGGACGAGACGAGGTACACGAACGTGACCCGCTCGCCCGCGATCAGGTCGAGCAGGTACTGCGGATCCCGCTCGCCGCCGGCCTCGGCGACCACCACGTACCCACCGGAGACCAGCGGCAGGAGGATCTCGTTGACCGAGATGTCGAACGCCAGCGGCGCCTTGAACAGCGACGCGTCCCCCGCCCCGAAGTGCAGGATCTCCTCGACCTGCCAGCGCAGGCGCTCGGCGATCGCCTCGTGCCGGATCATCGCGCCCTTCGGCGCGCCGGTCGAGCCGGACGTGAAGATGACGTACGCGAGCTGGGCGCCGTGGACCGGGACCGCGAACGGCTCCCCCGACTGCCCGCGGTACCCCCAGTCGCCGAGATCGACCGGGAACGCGCGCACCTCGGACTCCGGAGCCGCCCCCACCACGAACCGCACCCGGGCGTCGGTGAGCACCTGCTTGCGACGCTGCTCCGGCCAGCCCGGGTCCACCGGGACGAACGCCCCACCGGCCAGCAGGATCGCCAGCACCGCGACGACCATCTCGCCCGAGCGGGGCAGGCTGACGCCGACGACCTCCTCCGGACGCAGCCCGGCCTGCCGCAGCTCGCGCGCCAGCTGGAACGCCCGCTCGCTGAGTTCGCGGTAGGTGAGCCGGACGCCGTCCGGCGCGACGAGCGCGAGCGCGTCCGGGGTCGCGGCGAGCTGGGCGACGAACCGCGCCGGAACCGCGCTGGTGGACGACGGGGTCGCGGGCGAGGCGGCGTTGTTCCACGACGCCAGCATTTCTAACCTCTCGGCACGCACCTCGTCACTCAGGGTGACCGGGACGGCCGCTGCGGAGGAGGGCTGCATGGTGTCCTGCCAATCGGTCGGAGCTGTGGCCCCGGCCGCGGACCGCAGAGCGGCCAGCGGCGGGGGTCAGGGGTGGATCTCGGACTTACTGCACCGGCGCGGGGGTCCGTCCTTCCCACGCCTGCCAGAGCTGCGCGTACCGGCCGCCGGCCGCGACGAGTTCGGCGTGCGAGCCGTGCTCGACAGTCCGGCCGTGCTCCAGCACGACGATGCGGTCCGCCGACGCGGCCTGGGTGAGCCGGTGCGCGACGACGAGCGTCGTGCGGTCGGCGGTCGCGGCCACCGCCGACTCCTCCAGCGCCCGGGCCCCGGCACTACCGGCCTCCGCGGTGGCCTCGTCGAGGATCGCGATCGCCGGGTCGAGCAGGACCAGCCGGGCGAGCGCGAGCTGCTGCGCCTGGGCCGCCGTCAGCTCGTGGCCACCCTCGCCGACCGCGGTGTCCAGGCCGTCCTCCAGGGTCTCGACCCAGGTCAGCGCGCCGACGGTCCGCAGTGCCGCGACCGCGTCGTCGCGAGTGGCGTCCGGCGCGGCCAGCCGGAGGTCCTCCAGCAGCGTGCCGGCGAACACGTGGGTCTCCTGGCTGATGATCGCCACGTGCCGCCGCAGCTGATCCGGCGGCAGCTCGGTGACCGGGACGCCACCGACGAGCGCGGCTCCCCGCTCCGGACGCAATGCCCCGGACGCGATCAACGCGAGCGTCGACTTGCCGGCTCCGGTCGACCCGACCAGCGCGACCCGCTCGCCGGGCTCGACCCGGAAGCCGACGCTGAACAGCACCTGGTGGGTGCCGTCATAGGTGAAGTCGATGTCCGAGAGCTCCAGCGACGCGTCGGCCGGCACCCGGGCGGCGGACGGCTCGGGTTCGGACGGCATGGTGATGACGCCGACCAGCCGCGCGAGGCTCGCGCCGCCGGCCTGGATCCGGTCGAAGCTGAACAGCAGCATGCCGATCGGGTTGAACAGCCGGTGGAACAGCACCGCCGCCGCCGAGGTCTGGCCGACCGTGACCGCGCCGTTCTCCACCAGCCAGAATCCGATGACGAGGATCGCAGCCAGCCCGAAGAACTCGGCCCGGTTGACCCGGCCGACGAACCGGGTGAAGAGTGTGAAGACCGAGATCGACACGTCCCGGGCCCGCTCCGACGCCGTCGTGATCTCGCCGAGGTGGCGCTGCTCCAGCCGGTAGGCGTGCACGGTCGGCAGCCCCTGCGCGCTGTCGACGAGCAGCTGGCCGCGCTCGGCGATCGCTTCTCGTTCGGCCTTGTATCCGGGTGCGGATCGGGGCAGGTACCAGCGCAGGGCGATCACGTAGAGCGGCACCGCGACCGCGCCGGCCAGCCCGAGCCGCCAGTCGATCCCGGCCATCGCCGCCAGGCTCAACACGCCGAGCAGCAGCGACGAGACCATGATCGGCACGGTCTCGGAGACCGCCTGCCCGATCGTCGCGACGTCGGCACCGACCCGGGACAGCAGGTCACCCTTGCCGGCCCGCTCCAGCACCGGCGTCGGCAGCGTGAGCGCCCGGCCGACGACCTTCTCCCGCAGGTCGGCGAGGATCCGGCCGCACAGCCGCGCGATCAGCAGCGTCGACAGTCCGGTCGCGGCACCGCCGAGCAGCGCGGCCACCACCACGATGATCGTCACCCGGACGATGACCGACGTGTCCGCGCCCGCGCGCACCTGGTCGACCAGGTACCCCAGCACGTACACCGGCACGACCGACGACGCCGCGGCGACCAGGCCGATGATCAGCGTTCCGAGTCCGTCCAGCCGCCGGGTGCGCAGCTCGCTCCACAACCAGGCGCCGGTCTTACCGGCACTGGCGACCGGAAGGATGTCCCGACTCTCACTCATCCCCGTGTTCAACTCAGTACCGTTTTCCGGTTCGCCGCCGTTCGAACCCGCACTCATCGCAACACCGTTTTCCGGTAAGTCTCGTGGTCGGCGCCGAGTTCGGCGTGGGTGCCCTCCGCGACGATCCGGCCGTTCTCCAGGACGACGACGCGGTCGGTGATCGCCATCAGCGCCGGGCTGCTGGCGACCAGGACCGTCGTGTGCCGCGCCGCAGCGTCCTCGTGACGCAGGGCGCGGACGCCCTGGGCGATGACGTGCTCGGTGACCGAGTCCATCGCGGTGGTCGGGTCGTGCAGCACGAGGACCTGCGACCGCACCAGCAGCGCCCGGGCCAGCGCGACCCGCTGCCGCTGACCACCGGACAGGTTCGCGCCCCGCTCGACGATGACGTGGTCCAGCCCCTCCGGGTGCGCCGAGATCACCTCGTCGGCGGCGGAGCCGCGCAGGACGGCGTCGAAGAGCTCCCGCTCGTGGTCGTCGGCTCGGGCCAGCACGTTGTGTTCGATCGTGCCGCCGAACAGGTCGGACTTGTGCGGCTGGACCAGCAGCGCGGCGCGGGCGACGTCGAGGTCGAGCTCGTGCAGCGGACTGCCGCCGAGGAGCACCGAGCCCTCGTACTCCTCCGGCGCGACCCGGCCGGAGAGGAGCTTCACCAGCGCCTCGCCCTCGGTCGGCTGGGTGGCGACGATGCCGACCACCTCACCCGGTTCGAGCGTGAGATCCAACCCGTCCAGCGGCCCGAACCGCAGCCCGGTCAGTTCGACCCGGACCGCGTCCGCTGCGAGCGGCCGGTCGGCCGGCGGCAGGAGCGGCTCGGCGTCCACCACCATCGCGACCCGCTCGGCGGACGCGCGGGCCTCCGCCACCCAGCTCGGAACGATCGCGAGCAGGCTGAACGGCTCGGTCAGGAACTGGGCGAGCCCGATCACCGTGATCAGCTCGCCGACCGAGATCCGGCCGGTGAGCGCGAAGTACCCGGCGAGCACCGCGACACCGCACGCGAGCAGCGTGGAGAGCGTCGTGGACGCGGCCAGGTAGCCGCCCTGGGTACGGGCGGCCCGTAGCTGCGCGGTCAGCGAGAGCCGGCTGACCCGGTGGTACCGCTCGGACGCCGCCCGCTCGGCACCGAGGCCTCGCAGCGGACGCACCCCGCTGACCAGGTCGGTGGCGAGCGACGTCGCCTTGCCGGCCAGCTCCTGCTGACTGGCGACCCGCTTGGTGATCAGCGGCGAGGTCAGCTGCAGGCCGACGAGTACGACCGGTGTCCCGACCAGCACGAGCAGCCCGAGCGGGACGTCGATGACGAACAGTGCCACCGCGCCGACCACCGTCGCGACGATCGCCCCGGCGATCCGCGGGATGTAGTCCAGCAGGTAAGAGGTGTTGTCCGCGTCCGAGGTGGAGACCGTGAGCAGCTCACCGGCCGGGAGCTCGGTACGGATGCCGCGCGGGTTGAGGATCTTGCCCGACACCTCCAGCCGCAGCTGGTGCGCCTCCTCGGCGATCGCCAGCATCAGCTGCCGGGCACCGAACCGGTAGACCAGCGTCAGCACCGTGAACAGGCCGGCGAGCACCGCCACCCAGACACCGAGGCTGCCCCGGTCGCCGGTGGCCACCGCACGGTCGACGATCACGCCGATGAGGATCGGCACCAGCGTCTCGCAGACCTGGTGCGCACAGATCAGCAGCGACCCGAGCGTCAACCGGCGCCCGTTGCGGGTCACCGCACGGAGCAGCACCCGGCGCCCCGGTGTCCCTGCCTTCGACCGACCCGGCTTCGCAGCATCGGTCGGTGGTTCAGCCGAACCCATTACTTCCCCTTCGTCCACCCCGGCGTGAAACGGACCGCGTCTAGGAGGCGCGGGACATGCTCTCCCGCAGGCTGCGCGGCCGCAGATCGGTCCAGTTGGCCTCGACGTAGGCCAGGCAGTCGGCCCGGCTCGCGCCGCCGTCCGCGCCGAACACGACCCGCCATCCGGCCGGCACCGCGGCGAACGTCGGCCAGAGCGAGTGCTGGTCCTCGTCGTTCACCAGCACGCTGAACCGGCCGTTCTCGTCGTCGAAGGGATTACTCGACATGATGATGCATCTCCTCCCGGTAGGAAAACGTCGCCACGGTGGTCACTGCGTGCGAGCTGCGCGCGCGAGCATCCACGCGAAGTACGCCCCGCCGATGGTCACGGTGACCACGCCGACGGGGAGTTGGGTCGGCGCGAACGCGTGCTGCGCCAGCCAGTCGCTGACGATCAGCAGCAGCGCGCCCATCGCCGCGGAGGGCGCCAGCGCGATCCCGGCCGACCCGGTGAGCCGCTGGGCGAGCTGCGGTGCGGAGAGCGCGACGAACGCGATCGGTCCGGCGGCCGCGGTCGCCACCGCGATCAACGCGACGCCGAGCACGAGGTACGCGAGGCGGGCCCGCTCCACCCGGACGCCGAGCCCGGTCGCTATCTCGTCGCCCATCTCCAGGAGCAGGAGCCGCTGTCCGCCGAGCGCGAGCGCGGCCGTGAGCACCGCCAGCAGGCCCAGTACCGGCGGCACCTGCGTCCAGTCCAGGCCGTTGAGGCTGCCCTGGCCCCAGATCGAGGCCGCGTAGGCGGCCTGCAGGTCGACCTTGATGATGAACCAGTGATTGATCGACGTCAGGATCGCGCTCACCGCGATGCCGACGATGATCAGCCGGAACCCCTGGACGCCGCGGCGGTAGGCGAGCAGGTACACGGTGAACGTGGTGGCCAGGCAGCCGACCAGCGCGCCGGCCGCCACCTGGAAGTACCCGTTGCCGATGAAGACCGTGACGACGAGGACGCCGGTGAACGCGCCGGTGGTGAGGCCGATGATGTCCGGGCTGCCGAGGGGATTGCGGGTCAGCGCCTGGAAGATCGCGCCGGAGAGCCCGAGCGCGGCGCCGATCGTGAGCGCGAGCAGCACCCGCGGCAACCGCAGGTCGAGCACGACCAGCTCGGCGATCGTGGAGCCGCGGCCCACCAGCGCGGCGAGCACCTCCCCCGGCGAGAGGACGACGTCCCCGGTGCCCAGCGACAGCACGGCGGTGGCGAACGACAGAACGACGAGGATGACGGAGACGACCACCGTCCGCACCCGGTAGCGCAGCGAGAACGCCCGCCCAGGTCGGAGGGCGACGAACGGCAGCGTGCCGGTTCGGCCAGTCGCGGTGCGCTCGGTCACGGTCCGCTCACCACCTTGCGGGTGCGGATCCACCAGATGAGCACGGGCGCCCCGATGAACGCGGTGACGATCCCGACCCGCAGCTCCCCTGGGCGGACCACCAGGCGGCCGACGATGTCGGCGGTGAGGATCACGATCGGCCCGACGAGGGCTGTGAAAGCGAGGATCCAGCGCTGGTCGGTGCCGACGATCCAGCGCGCCAGGTGCGGCACGACCAGGCCGAGGAACCAGATCGGTCCGACCGCCGCGGTCCCGCCGCCGGCCAGCAGCATGATCGTCAGGAGCGCGACGATCCGGGTCCGGGTGATGTTGACGCCCAGCGCTTTGGCCATGTCGTCACCGAGTGCGACCGCGTTCAGCGACCGCGCCACCGCGACCGCGAGCAGCGTGCCGATGAGGATGAACGGGGCCACCGCGGCGGCGACGTCCAGTGACCGGCCGGCCAGCGACCCGACGTCCCAGAACCGGAGGTAGTCGAACGCCCGCGGGCGGATCAGCCGAACCCCGGCCGACGCACCCTCCAGCACCGCCATCAGCGCCACGCCGGCCAGCGTCAGCTGGACCGGCGTCGCCGCGCCCCGGCCGGCCGACCCGAGCAGATAGACGCCGACCAGCGCGAACGCCACTCCGGCGAACGCGAACCAGATGTAGGACCAGAAGCTGGTGAAGCCCAGGAAGCCGATCGCGATGACCACGAACAGGGCGGCCCCGGAGTTGATACCGAGGATCTGGGTGTCGGCGAGCGGGTTGCGGGTCACCGCCTGGATCACCGCACCGCAGACCGCGAACGCCACCCCGACGAGAATGCCGAGGACAGTCCGCGGCACTCGCAGGTCCCGGACGATCGACTGGTCGTCGGTGCTCGTGTAGTTGAACAGCGCGTCCCAGACCGTCGCCGGGCTGACGTTGCGGGTACCCAGCAGCAGGCTCAGCGCGCAGACCACTACGAGGAGTGACAGCGCGCCGAGCAGCACGCCGCCGCGGCGAAGGTTCGCCGCGGCGGTCGCACTGGGTGCCTGAGGAGGCGATTCGACCAGCGTGGTCACAGGCGCCATGAGGGTGCCCCCGGAGTGAGCATCGCAGCGAGCCCTAGCGAGCGAGGAGCGGAGCGAAGGGGGCGCTCGGGGTACACGGTCAGGCGGCCATCAGGACCGAGGCGGCACGGCGGTGCAGCACCGAGTCGAGCACCTCGCCCACCCGGACGGCGGTGTTCGACAGCAGCGCGGACGAGATGCCGTGCGTGTGCTCGGTGCCGCCCTGCAGGTAGATACCGCAGCGCAGGCGGGGATCGGTCAGCGCCCGGTAGTCGCGCCCCACCTGCGGCCGACCGTACGCGTCGCGCAGGCAGAGGTCGCCGAGCTCACCGAGGACCGCGTACGGGTCGGCCTCGTCGTAACCGGTCGCGAACACCGCGACGTCCGCGTCGAGCACCGTGCGCTCGCCGCTGACCAGCGACTGCAGGGTGACCGCCAGCGAGCCGGCGTTCTCCTCGACCGCCGCCGTCCGGGTCAGGTTGAGCATGCGCAGCCGCTCGCGGCCGAGCACCTTCTCGCGGTACGTGCGGCGGTACAACTCCTGGATCAGGTCGATGTCCACGACGGAGTAGTTCGTGTTCCCGTGGTAGGCCATCATGGCTTGCTTGACCTCGGCCGGGGCGTCGAAGTACTCGTCGACCGCGTCCGGGTCGAAGATCCGGTTGGCGAACGAACTGTCGTCGGCCGGTGAGTAGCCGTAGCGCGAGATCACCGCGCAGACCTCCGCCGACGGGAACTGCTCGTGCAGGAACGCGACGGCTTCGGCCGCGCTCTGCCCGGCGCCGACGACGACGAGTCGGCGTGGCTCGGTGCCCCGGATCGAGTCGACGTTGCGCAGCAGGTCGCTGGAGTGCCATACCCGCGCCGACTGCTGTACACCGGCGGGCATCCGCGGCCGCAGACCGGTGCCGACCACCAGGTTGCGGGCCCGGTGGGTGACGATCGCGCCGGCGCTCCGCGCGACGACGTCCACCGCGGTAATGACGCCGTTCTCGACTGGGTCTTCAGCCACCGGCAGCACCGAGATGACCTCGGTGTCGTAGCTGACCTGGTCGGCGACCTGGCTCGCGGCCCAGGTGAAGTAGTCGTGGAACTCGACCCGCAGCGGGAACAGCGTCTTGTGGTTGATGAAGTCGACCAGGCGGTCCCGGTCGTGCAGGTACCGGAGGAAGCTGAATTCGCTGGTGGGGTTCCGCAGCGTCACCAGGTCTTTGAGGAACGACACCTGCATGGTGGCGTCCTCCAGCAGCATGCCGCGGTGCCAACCGAACTCCGGCTGCCGCTCGAGAAATCTGGCCGCGACCGTCCCTTCCGGACCTTGCTCCGCGCCGCGTGGGCGGGAGTTGTGCTCGGCTACCGCGATCGCCATCGCCAGGTTGGACGGGCCGAAGCCGATACCGACGAGATCGAGTCCACGCTCAGACATGTCCGTTCCCCTCGCACGGCGGGACCACAGGTGACTCCCGCAACTTAGGGCAGCCTAACTTAAGTTGCGCGGTGAGCCTACCCCTGGGTTAGTTAGGCGAGCCTTGCTTAAGATAGCCCAACCCGGGCCGCCGTTTCGACGTTGTAACCAGGAGGACGTATGCGGGTCGTCATGTTCGGCTATCAGACCTGGGGGCATCGGACGCTCCGGGCCTTGCTGGACTCCGACCACGACGTCGTGACGGTCGTGACCCACCCTCCGGGCGGCGGAGTCTACGAGCGAGTGTGGTCCGATTCGGTCGCTGACCTGGCGAAATCCGCCGACGTCCCGGTCCTGCTCCGCGACCGTCCGGACGACGACGAGCTGCACGAGGCACTGAAAGCGGCGGCGCCCGACGTCATCGTGGCGAACAACTGGCGCACCTGGATCCCGCCCCGCATCTTCGAACTCCCCCGTCTCGGGACGCTCAACATCCACGATGCACTGCTCCCGGCCTACGCCGGCTTCTCGCCGCTGATCTGGGCACTGATCAACGGTGAGCGAGAGGTCGGCGTCACCGCCCACCTGATGGACGCCACCCTGGACGCCGGGCCGATCGTGGCCCAGCGGGCGATCCCGGTGGGGCCGAAGGACACCGCAACCGACCTGTTCTACGCCACCCTCGACCTCATCGAGCCGATCCTGCAAGACGCGCTCGCCGCGCTGGAGAGTGGACGGACCGACTTCCCACCACAGGACCGGTCGAAGGCCAGCTTCTTCCACAAGCGATCCGAAGAGGACATCCGGATCGACTGGACCTGGTCGGCCGAGGAGCTCGAGCGCCTGGTCCGGGCTCAGTCCGCGCCCTACCCGGCCGCGTTCTGCTACCACGGGCAGGAGCGGCTGGAGATCCTCGCGGCGGACGTGTCGGACGCGGTCTACGGCGGTACGCCGGGGCGGATCTTCTACCGGGAGGGCGGTGGGATCGCGATCGTCGCGGGCGCCGACGCGCGTCGGGGCCGCAACCGCGCGCTGCTGATCCGGAAGGTCCGGACGTCCGAGGGCAAGGAGCTCGACGCGCTGGAGTACTTCACCCGGATGGGCGGCTACCTGACCAGCCGCCCGGCCTGACCTACGACAGCGCGCCCAGGACGATCCGCTCGGACATCAGCAGGTACTCGCGCAGCAGGCCGGCGGCGCGCTCGGCGTCGCCCGCCTCGTACACCGCGGTGATCTCCGCGTTGCGCGGGACGAACGGCCGGTGCAGGGCCGCGGTGTCGGACGCGGCCACGAAGGCCAGGCGCAGCTCCGCGGTCAGCTGCTTCATCCAGGCGTTCAGCCGCGGGCTACCGGCCAGCGCGATGATCTGCTCGTGGAACCGCATGTTCGCGGTGCCCACCGCCCGCCAGTCGCCGGCCGCCGCGTAGCGCGCGGCGTCGTCCACCGCCGCGCGCATGCCCTCGACGCGCGGCGGATCGGTCGGCGCTTCCCGCAGGGCGGTGCACTCCAGCAGGATCCGGACGCGGTAGATGTCCGCGATCTGCGCCGGGGAGAGCGTCGCGACGAAGACGCCGCGGTGCGGGACACGGACGAGCAGGCCCTCTTCGATCAGCGTGCTGAACGCCTCGCGGAGCGTGTTGCGGGAGACGCCGAGCGGCCCGGTCCACGCCGCCTCGGACAGTCGGCTGCCCGGCGCGAGCTGCCCCGCGGTGACCCGTTCCCGCAGATCAGCCACCGCGCGGGCGGCCGAGCCCAGTACCGGCTCCGTTGCAGTCGTCATGGGGTGAGTGAACCAGGAGCTCTCAGACCTGGTACCGGCTGTCCGGCACGTCGGTGACGAACATGTGGCCCGGGGCATGCGTGATCGCGTACGGCACCGCCGACGCGACGACCGCGGCCTGCGGCGTCACCCCGCAGGCCCAGAACACCGGCAGCTCGCCGGGGCGCACCTCGACCGGGTCGCCGTAGTCGGGGCGGTCCAGCGCCGGGATGCCCAGCGCCGCCGGGTCCCCGACGTGCACCGGCGCACCGTGCACCGCCGGGTAGCGCGCGCTGATCCGCACCGCGTCGGCGACCCGGTCGGCCGGGATCGGCCGCATCGACACCACCAGCTCCCCGTGCAGCCGCCCGGCCGGGCGGCAGTTCCGGTTGGTCCGGTACATCGGCACGTTGCAGCCTGCGGTGACGTGCCGGACGTCGATACCGGCGGCGAGCAGCCCGGTCTCGAACGTGAAGCTGCAGCCGATCAGGAACGCGACGAGGTCGTCCCGCCAGGCCGCGGTGGCGTCGGGCACCTCGTCGACCAGCGCGCCGTCCCGCCAGATCCGGTAGAGCGGCAGGTCGGTGCGCAGGTCGGCGCCGGGGGCGAGCACGGTGGACGGCACGCCCGGGTCGGAGACGTCCAGCACCGGGCACGGCTGCGGGTTGCGCTGCCCGTAGAGCAGCATGTCCCAGGCCCAGTCGCGGGGCAGCGCGATCAGGTTGGCCTGCGTGACGCCGGGCGCGAGGCCCGCGGTCGGGCAGACCAGCCCGGCGCGGAACTCCTTCCGCACGTCGGCCGAGCCGCCTGGAGCTGCCGAGCCGCCAGGGCCCGCCGGGCCGGCCGGGGTCATCGTCGGTCGCCCGCGGTCACGAACGGCGCGATCTCGACGCCTGCGCCCACCAGCGCGCCACGCACCGCCTCCGCCATCGCCACCGCCCCGGGCGAGTCCCCGTGGACGCAGAGCGAGTCGGCGCGCACCTCGACCACCGTGCCGTCGACCGCGACGATCTCCCCGCGCTCCACAAGGCGCAGCATCCGATCGGCGACCTCGACCGGGTCCTCCAGCAGCGCGCCGGGCTCCCCGCGTGGGACGAGCGTTCCGGCCGGGGTGTACCCGCGGTCCACGAACGCCTCGGCGACCGTGCGCAGCCCCGCCTTCTCGGCCAACCGGAGGAACGCCGACCCCGGCAGGCCGAGCACCGGCAGACCCGGGTCGTAGCGGGCGACCGCCTCCACGACCGCCGCCGCCTGACCCTCGTGGTGGACGATCGCGTTGTAGAGCGCCCCGTGCGGCTTCACGTACCGGACGCGGCTGCCGGCAACTCGGGCCAACCCCTCCAGTGCCCCGAGCTGGTACAGCACGTCCGCGACGAGATCCGCCGGGGCGTAGTCGATGAAGCGGCGGCCGAACCCCGGCAGGTCCCGGTAGCCGACCTGGGCGCCGATCACCACACCGGCGGCGACCGCCCGCTCGCACGTGGACAGCAGCGCGCGGGGGTCACCGGCGTGGAACCCACAGGCGACGTTCGCGCTGGTGACCACCGCGAGCATCGCAGCGTCGTCACCGAGGCGCCAGGCGCCGAAGCTCTCTCCCAGATCGCTGTTGAGATCGATGCGAGCCATCTCCCGACCCTAGAAATTGTTCAACAATCTGGCAAGTGCAGCAGGTCCTCCAGCACCGCATCGGGGCTCGGCAGCGCCGCGATCTCCGCCTGCACAGCGCGGGCGGCCGCAGACAACGACGGGTCGTCGAGGAGCCGCCTCGCCGCCCCCTCGACGGCGTCCGGGGTCAGCTCCGACGGTGGGACGACCAGCGCCAACCCTGCGCGCTCCGCGGCGGCGCCGTTGACGAACTGGTCGGCGCCCTGCGGCAGGATCAGGTGCGGCAGACCGTGGCAGAGCGCCGCGACGATCGTCCCCGCGCCGCCCTGGGTGACCAGCCCCGCGCAGCGCGGCAGCAGCAGCGCGTGCGGCGCGAAGTCCGCAACCAGGACGTGCGGCGGCTGCGCGCCGAGCCGACCGGGATCGGTCCCCGGCCCCACCGTCACCAGCACGTTGACCGGAAGGCGTCGCAGGCCGGCCAGCGCGGTCGCGAACACCTCGGTCGCCCCGTGGAACAGCGTGCCGAGCGTCAGGTGCAGCGTCCGGTCGTAGGGCAGGGCGTCCAGCTGCGCGTCCGTCCACGGCAGCGGGTCGCCGTCGGGCTCGTCGGTCGCCGGCCGCACCGGCAGCCGGTTGCGGAAGTCCCGCACGGCGTCCGCCTGCAGGGACGGTGGGCAGTTGTCCAGGTACGGACGCTCGAGGATCGCGGTCGTCAGGTCGGGCACGTCCCAGTCGGCGCAGAGCGCACCGAAGCGGGCACCGAACCACTCCCAGGCCTCGGCCGGCAGCGGCCCCAGCCCGTGCACCGCGTGCCGGGCCCCGGTGCGCTCGGCTGCGATCGCACCGGCCAGCTCGGTGATCGGGTGGACGACCAGATCGGGCTGCCACCGCTCGGCGCGGGGCACCAGCGCCGCCGCCCGCTGCGGCGCGGCGGCACCGAACATCCGCCGGATGACCGTCGGCATCCGCTGGTCGGGTGGGAGCGCACCGAGATCGGGTGGGTCGGCCCGGAACGCGGCGTCCGCCTCCGCGCGGCTCGGCCCGACGTCCCAGACGGCGATACCTCGCCGGGACACCTCCGCCGCACCCTCGGCACCGGACGCCACGACGACGTCGTGCCCGGCGCGCTGGGCCGCCCGGATCAACGGCAACAGCGGAAGCACGTGGCCGTGCGCAGGCCAGGTACTGAACAGGATCCGCATCGATCGGTCCTTTCCCTACTTCGGGGCCGCCCGGTCCAGTAGACCGCGCCGTGCTGGCCGTTGCACCAACCTGCAGAAGGGCCGTGCCCCGGAGCGAGCAGCCGGGGCACGGCCCGCGGTCGACGGGGGTAGCGAATCCCGCCGACCCGGACCAGCGCGGTGGCACGGCCGGGGATGCAACGGCCCCGGCGGCGCAGCCGGGTGATGAGCCCGGCCGCCCAGCGCTGGTCGCAGTCGCCGTTCGCGCGACGCGCGGCCGCGGCGACTGCTGTGGTCACAGAGGAAGAAAGCCGCCCGATCCCGGGAGGGAGGGCGGCGAGGAACAGCGGCGCGCTACCCGCGCGCTACTCCTGCCACCGGCGGAAGTGGATCTGCGGTGTCATGCCGATCTCCTTCCGGGACGAGGTGGCGCTGACAGGTACCGAGCGTACGAGCACGCACGGCGCCGGCCCAACCGAATTTCAGGTCCGGCCGGTTCCTTTGCAGACGAAGCAGTGCCGCGTGCGTAATCGGCGCGCGGCCACGAACGTCGTCGTGCCCCGGCCGCGGCAGTGCGGGCAGAGGTCGGGATGACGCCGCGGCCAGCTGCGGATCGCCAACGACGCGGCGGCCGCCGTCGCCAGCACTAGCAGCACGTAGGTGACCAGGCGCATTCCGGTCGTGGTGAGCACCGGCTCCGCCGCGAGAGCGCCCACCCCCACCACGAGGATCGCGACGATGAGTCTCACTGCGTCCCCCAGCCAACGTGGTCCTGCTACCCCACGCCGAGTAAGAACGACACAATAGAGACAAGTCAATACATGCGTAATGCACCGGGGTATAACCACCGGGCACCGTCCATGGCGTCAGCATGGCTATCCCGGAAATGGCTGTCGGATCCCGTACCTCAGGGGGTACGGGATCCGACAGCCATTCACGGCGACGATTCGACAGCGAACCGATCACCCTCAGTACGGGTGTCCGCGGTACGTACCGAACGACCAGAGGTTGCCCTCGGGGTCACGGGCCGCGAAGTTCCGAGCCCCGTAGTCGGTGTCGACCAACGCCACCACGATCTCCGCACCGGCGGCCACCGCCCGGTCGTGGATCGCGTCCGGCGTGCTGGTCACCACGTAGGCACCGAACGAGCCCGGCGGCATCTTCCACACGTGCTCCGGGTCGTTCCGATCCTGCCCGAGCATGACGCCCCCGCCCTCCGGCCAGGCCAGCTCGGCGTGCTGGATGACGCCGCCGTCCGCGTGCGCCACGATCTCCTGGAAACCGAACGCGGTGACCAGGAAGTCGATCAGGGCCCTGGCGTTCGTGGCACTGAGGGTCGGCCACACCGTCGGCGGCGGTTCGGTGGCGGCTGTGGGGGCGGTGGTCTGCGCTGATGTGGTTTCGGTCATGGCGTCAGACTGCATCCAGCACGTCGCCGTGCGCTTGGATGAATCGGCGCTCCTCCCCCAGCCACTGGCTGGGCGAGACGCCGGCGAGCTCACGGAAGTCCCGCGCGAGGTGCGCCTGGTCGTAGTAGCCGCAGGCGACCGCCAGGTCGGCCAGACCCAGACCGGGTCCGCCCATCGGTCCGGCCGCGACCGGGCCGGGCACCGCGAGGAGCCGCCGGCGCGCCCGGTCGAAGCGGGCGATCTTCGCCGCGGTCTTCGGCGATATCCCCAGTTCGGCGCCGAACCGCTCGGACAGCCGGCGCGGGCTCCAGCCGACGGTGTCCGCCGCCGCGGCGACCGTGTACTCGCACGCGACGAGCAGGCGCCAGGCTTCGGCGAGCTCCGGTGCGGGGTACGGGTTGCGTCGGCCCGCGCACGCCCGCAGCAGGACGTCGTCGAGCGCCGCGAAGCGGGCCGGCCAGGTCCGCGCGGCGCGCAACCGCTCGTGCAGTTCCACCGCGACCGGGCCGAGCACCTCCTCGCCGCAGAGGTCGAGGTGACCGATCTCGCCGGCCGGCAGGCCGAGCAACGCGCGGGCTCCGAGCGGATGCAGGGCGAGCTGCACCCCGGACTGCCGGCCGTCGTGCGTGATCAGCGCCGGAACCGTGTGCAGCCCGCCGACGAGCGTGGTGTACGTGGCACCGGGTTGCGCTGGATCGGGGTGCGCCTCGACGACGAGCGGGTCGTCGAGCGTGACGATGAGGGTCAGGTAGGGCGAGGGCAGCCCGCGGTGCCGCCCCGGGGCGAGGCCGACCTGCCGGTAGCCGGAGTACCAGGCGACGTAGGGTCGCAGCGCCGGGGCGGGCCGGACGTGGACCGCCTCGTTGATCACCGCCCCATTCTCGCGCTGGTCAGCCGTGAGCATCCAGGAACGCTTTCGCCACGCGCTTCGGGGCGCGGAGCAGCCAGGCCTCGGTGACCACCTCGGCGAGCTCCTCGACCCCGATCCGGTCGAGCCGGACGAGCACCGCCGGGTACCCGTCGAAGTGCGGAATCGTGAAGAACACGTCCGGGTCGTCGGCGATCAGCGCGGCCTTCACCCCCTCGTCCGCGACCTGGACGCCGAGGACGGGGCCGTCGGGTGCGGCGGCTCCGAGCTGGTCATGATCGGCCTTGCGCAGCGGCCGGTCCCAGACGAAGCCCTTGTTCCGGACCTTCCAGGCCGGAGCGCCGTACGAGACGCTTTCGCTGGTCTCCGGCAGCGCGAGGGCCAACCGGCGTACGTCGTCCCAGGTAGCCATCGGCCGACCCTACCGGCGATTGGCGGCGAGCTCGCCGCGCAAGTGTCCCAGCGCGGCACGCGCGAACTCCGGCCATCGGTCGACGTGGTCGACCGGGACGACCACCCACCCCTTGGTCGGGCGCTGCATGCCGGACGGGTCGAACAGCTCCGCACCGGCGAGCTCCAGTGCATCCGCGTGCGCGGGCGTCCCGGCGCCGAGCCGGAACACCATGTCGTCGCTGTGCACGACCGCGAAGACCTTGCGGTCGAGCTTCAACGCCCGGCTGCCGAACATCTTCGAGGCGTGCACCCCCTCGGGGACCAGGTCGTCGACGATGTCGTCGAAATGCTCGTCCGGTGTCATGCCGGCCTCCTCGCAGTCGCGTCGCCCTCCGGTATAGCCCCTCCCTCCGACAGTATCGACACTGTACCTACTAGTATGTACAGTGCGGCCATGGACACTGCGGAGCGCCTGATCGCCGGGATGCAGGAGCTGCTGTGGGAGCGCGGATACGTGGGCACCAGCCCGCGAGCGATCCAGCAGCGGGCCGACGTCGGCCAGGGCAGCATGTACCACCACTTCACCGGCAAGCCCGACCTCGCCGGAGCCGCGATCCGGCGCAGCGCGGCCGATCTGCGTGCGCTCGCCTCCGCGGAGCTCGACGGCCCGGGTAGCGCGTTCGACCGGATCGCCGCCTACCTGCGCCGCGACCGGGACGTGCTGCGGGGGTGCCGGGTCGGCCGACTCACCCAGGACCCGGACGTGGTCGCCACGCCCGAACTGCGCGCACCGCTGGAGGAGACGCTCGGCTGGCTGCGCGAGCGGCTCGCGGGCCTGCTCGCCGAGGGCATCGCGGCCGGTGAGTTCGCCCGCGACCTCGACCCCGACGACGTCGCCAGGACGCTGGTCGCCGTCGTCCAGGGCGGTTACGTCCTCGCCCGCGCGGCCGACGACCCGGACGAGTTCCGCCGGGCCGTGAACGGG
Organism: Cryptosporangium minutisporangium; assembly: GCF_039536245.1. Classification (NCBI taxonomy): domain Bacteria; kingdom Bacillati; phylum Actinomycetota; class Actinomycetes; order Cryptosporangiales; family Cryptosporangiaceae; genus Cryptosporangium; species Cryptosporangium minutisporangium. Next base: position 119,620 of record NZ_BAAAYN010000047.1, read on the forward strand.
GCGCTCGCACTGCTCGCCGCCGCTCGATCCGAATAGGACCCGCCGGGTACGCCATGCAGTACGAGATTCCGCTGCCCGCCGATTACGACATGGACGTCATCCGACACCGGCCGCCACTGGTAGGCCGGCACCCGGCCGGTACCGGAGGGGGCGTTACCCGGGGTGCGCACCCGGTTTGATCCAGCCGAACGTCCGCTCGACCGCGCGCTGCCAGTTGTCGTACTCCTCCGCCCGGCGATCGGCCGCCATCGCCGGTATCCACTGGGCCGCCCGGTGCCAGTTCTGCCGCAGCGCCGCCAGATCGGCCCAGTACCCGACCGCCAGCCCGGCCGCGTACGCCGCGCCGAGCGACACGGTCTCGGCGACCATCGGCCGTACCACCGGCACGTCCAGCACGTCGGCGAGGAACTGCATCAACAGATTGTCCGAGGTCATCCCCCCGTCCACCCGCAGCGTCCGCAAGTCGAGCCCGGAGTCGGCGTTCATCGCGTCGACGACCTCGCGGGTCTGCCAGCCGGTCGCCTCCAGCACCGCACGGGCGAGGTGGCCCTTGGTGATGTACGAGGTCAGCCCGACGATGACACCCCGGGCTTCGCTCCGCCAGTACGGCGCGAACAGCCCGGAGAACGCCGGGACGATGTAGCAGCCGCCGTTGTCCTCGACCGTGCGCGCCAGCGTCTCGATCTCCGGTGCAGTGCTGATCAGCCCGAGCGAATCCCGGAACCACTGCACCAGCGACCCGGTGATCGCGATCGAGCCCTCCAGCGCGTACGTCGCCGGCTCGCCGGCGATCTGGTACCCGACCGTCGAGAGCAGACCGTGCGTCGACTGGACGACCTCGGCGCCGGTGTTGAGCAGCAGGAAGCTGCCGGTGCCGTAGGTGCACTTGGCGTCGCCGGGCGCGAAGCAGACCTGACCGAACAGCGCGGCCTGCTGATCGCCGAGGGCGGCCGTGATCGCCACCCCCGGCAGCACCGTGGAACACACCCCGTACACCTCGGCCGACGACCGGATCTCCGGCAGGATCCCGGCCGGGATGTCGAAGAACTCGAGCTGCTCCGGACTCCACTGCAGCGTCCGCAGGTCCATCAGCATCGTGCGGCTGGCGTTGGTGACGTCGGTGACGTGAACGCCGCCCCGCGGACCCCCGGTGAGGTTCCAGATCAGCCAGGTCTCCATCGTGCCGAACAGGATCTCGCCACGTTCGGCCCGCTCCCGCAGCCCCGGCACGTGCGCGAGCTGCCACCGCAGCTTGGGTGCGGAGAAGTAGGTGGCCAGCGGTAACCCGCAGCGCGTCTCGACGTCCTTGGCGTCGGCGTGCGCGGCCAGCTCCTCGACCACACCGTCGGCCCGGGTGTCCTGCCAGACCAGCGCCTGACCGACCGGCTCGCCGGTGCGCCGGTCCCACAGGACGCTGGTCTCCCGCTGGTTCGCGATGCCGATCCCGACCACCTGGCTCGCGTCGATCCCCGCCTCGGCGACCGCCCGCGGCACGATCCGCCGGACATTGCGCCAGATCTCCACCGCGTCGTGCTCCACCCAGCCGGGCCGCGGGTAGAGCTGGCGGTGCTCACGCTGCGCGACCGAGACCAGGCTCCCGCGTTGGTCGAAGACGATGCAGCGGGTGGAGGTGGTTCCCTGGTCGATCGCGATCACGTAGCGCGACACCATCAGCCCGACCTCCTCCGGTCGCGTCCCTGCGCCGGCGCCCACAGGGGCGTTTCGATCCTATGTCGCACAGCGCACTGCAGCAGTCACGATCTGACTAATGGCACCACATCGGCGGCGCCCAGCCGGGTGGCGTCCGCGGTCTCGTCGTCCGGTTGGTCCTGGGACGCCCGCTCGGCCTCGACCCGCCGGAGGTAGTGGTCGACCTCCCGGTCGACCTGCTCCTCGCTCCAGCCGAGCACGCCGGCCATCAGCTGCGCCGCCGGCCGGGGCGCGGCGACGCCGCGGTCGGCGATCTCGATCGAGATCCGGGTCCGCCGGGTGAGGACGTCCTCCAGGTGCCGGGCGCCCTCGTGCGAGGCGGCGTAGGCGATCTCGACGCGCAGGTAGTCCTCGGCGCCCTCCAGCGGGCTGCGCAGCGACGGGTCGGCGGCCATCAGCGCCAGCAACTCGTCGATCAGCGACCCGTACCGGTTGAGCAGGTGCTCGATCCGCGCCACGTGCAGCCCCGAACGGGCAGCGAGCGCGTTCCGCTGGTTGCGCAGCGCGGTGAACCCCTCCGCACCGAGCAGCGGCACGATGTCGGTGCACGACTTCGGCGCACCCCGGTCGAGGTTGTGGACGGCCGCGTCGACGGCGTCCCGGGCCATCACCCGATAGGTCGTGTACTTGCCGCCGGCCACCACGACGAGCCCCGGCTGCGGGCTGGCGACCGTGTGCTCGCGGGAGAGCTTGGAGGTCGACTCGGACTCCCCGGCCAGCAGCGGGCGCAGCCCGGCGTACACGCCGACCACATCCTCCTTGGCCAGCGGCGTGATCAGCACCTTGTTGACCTCGGTCAGCAGGTAGTCGATGTCGCGGCTGGACGCGGCCGGGTGCGCCTTGTCCAGCGCCCAGTCGGTGTCGGTGGTGCCGATGATCCAGTGCCGTCCCCACGGGATGACGAACAGGACGCTGGTGGCGGTGCGGAGGATCAGGCCGGTGGACGACTGGATCCGGTCACGGGGCACCAGCAGGTGAATGCCCTTGGACGCCCGGACGTTGAACTGGCCGCGCTCCCCGACCATCGCCTGGGTGTCGTCGGTCCAGACGCCGGTCGCGTTGATGACCTGCTTCGCGCGGATCTCCAGCACCCGGTCGTGCTCCAGGTCGCGCACCCGGACGCCGGTGACCCGCTCGGACTCCCGGAGGAACCCGACCACCTCGGCACGGGACAGCACATGCGCCCCATAGGCCGCGGCGGTGCGGGCCAAGAACAGCGTGTGCCGGGCGTCGTCCACCTGTGCGTCGTAGTACTGCAAGGCGCCGACCAGGGCGTCCTTGCGTAACGAGGGGCAGACGCGCAGCGCACCGCGTCGGGTCAGGTGCCGGTGGCGCGGCAGCTTCCGGCTGGCGCTCGACAGGCTCAGCGCGTCGTAGAGCGCCACGCCACTGCCGGCGTAGAGCCGTTCCCACCCGCGGTGCTTGAGCGGGTAGAGGAACTTGACGGGGCGCACCAGGTGCGGTGCGAGCCGCTGCACCAGCAGGCCCCGTTCGTGCAGCGCTTCCCGGACCAGCCCGAAGTCGAGCATCTCCAGGTAGCGCAGGCCACCGTGGATCAGCTTGCTCGACCGGCTGGACGTGCCGCTGGCGATGTCTCTGGCCTCGACCAGCGCGACGGACAACCCGCGGGTCACCGCGTCCAGCGCGGTGCCGGCGCCGACCACACCGCCGCCGATCACCACCACGTCCAGCTCGGTGCCGTCGGCGAGCGCGGTGAGTGCTGCCTCTCGTGCTTCCGGCGACAGTCGGCCCGTGTCCATGGTTCCTCCCCTGGAAATGCGTCCGGGTGGGTCGCCCCGCGTTTCCGCGGGGCGACCCGAGGTGGCACCGGGCGGCCGACGAGCGGGCCGCGGCGGCGCCGATCAGCGCGTCAGTCGACGTCCACCCAGTCGAGGGTGCGCTCGACGGCCTTCCGCCACTTCGCGTAGCCCACGGCGCGCCGATCCTCGTCCCAGCTCGGCTGCCAGCGCTCCGATTCGTTCCAGTTCTCCCGCAGCTCGTCGGTGTTCTTCCAGAACCCGACGGCCAGTCCGGCCGCGTAGGCCGCGCCGAGCGCGGTGGTCTCGGCGACGACCGGCCGGCTCACCGGCACGCCGAGGATGTCGGCCTGCAGCTGCATGCACAGGCTGTTGGCGGTGACACCCCCGTCGACCTTGAGGACTTCGAGGTGGACGCCGGAGTCGGCCTCCATCGCCTCGGCGACGTCCCGGCTCTGGTAGCAGATCGACTCCAGCGTCGCCCGGGCCAAGTGCGCGTTCGTGTTGTACCGGGAGAGCCCGACGATCGCCCCGCGGGCGTCCGAGCGCCAGTACGGCGCGAACAGGCCGGAGAACGCCGGCACGAAGTACACACCGCCGTTGTCCTCGACCTGGCGGGCCAGCGCCTCGCTCTGCGCCGCACCGCTGATGATGCCGAGCTGGTCGCGCAGCCACTGCACGGCCGAGCCGGTCACCGCGATCGAGCCCTCCAGCGCGAACACCGGCGCCTGCTCACCGAACTGGTAACAGACCGTGGTGAGCAGCCCGTGCTCCGAGCGCACCAGTTCGGTGCCGGTGTTGAGAAGCAGGAAGTTGCCGGTGCCGTAGGTGTTCTTGGCCTCGCCGGGCGCGAAGCAGACCTGCCCGACGGTGGCGGCCTGCTGGTCGCCGAGGTCGCCGGTGAGCGGGACCGCCCCGCGCAGCGGCCCGTGCGCGGCGGCCTCCCCGTAACCGTTGGGGTCGGACGAGGGTCGGATCTCCGGGAGCATCGCCCGCGGAATGTTGAAGAAGCCCAGCAGCTCGTCGTCCCAGTCGAGCGTCTCCAGGTTCATCAGCATCGTGCGGCTGGCGTTGGTGACGTCGGTGACGTGCGAGCCGCCGTCGGTGCCGCCGGTGAGGTTCCAGAGCAGCCAGGAGTCGGTGTTGCCGAAGATCGCGTGACCGGCCTCCGCGGCCTCGCGCACGCCGTCGACGTTCTCCAGGATCCACTGGATCTTGCCGCCGGAGAAGTACGTCGCCGGCGGCAGGCCGGCCTTCTGCCGGATGACCTTGCCGCGCTCGTCACGGTCGAGGGCGGACGCGATCCGGTCGGTGCGGGTGTCCTGCCAGACGATCGCGTTGTAGTAGGGGCGGCCGGTGCGCCGGTCCCACACCACGGTCGTCTCGCGCTGGTTGGTGACGCCCAGCGCCGCGAGATCGGACGCGGAGAGGTTGAGCTGGTTCATCGCGGTGCGGATCACCGAGGTGGTCCGCTCCCAGATCTCCACCGGGTTGTGCTCGACCCAGCCGGCCTGCGGCAGGATCTGCTCGTGCTCCAGCTGGTGACGGCCGACCTCGTTCCCACCGTGGTCGAAGACCATGAACCGGGTGCTGGTCGTGCCCTGATCGACTGCGCCGACGAAATCAGGCATGTGGTGCTCCTCGCGTGGTGAACGGTGGGTCAGGCGATCTTCTCGGAGGGGCGGGGCACGTCCCGTGCATCGGCCGACGGAACCTCACCGGGCTCCGGCGGCTCGGCCGACGGCAGGAACCGTCCGACCAACAGACCGTAGAGGGCAGCACCGATGAGTCCACCGACGATCGGGCCGACGATCGGCACCCACCAGTAGGGATTGCCGTATTGATCACTCCAGGCCGTTTCGTAACCGGTGAAGTACGACGCGAGCCGGGGACCGAAGTCGCGGGCCGGGTTGATCGCGTACCCGGCGTTCGTGCCCCACGCCATGCCGATCGCGACCACCAGGAACCCGATGATGAGCGGCGCCAGATTGGCCAGCGGCGGGTTGTTGCGCAGGTCGGTCACGGCCAGGATCACGAAGAGCAGGATCGCGGTACCGATGATCTGGTCGCGTAACGCGCCCCACTCGGAGACCGGCAGCGTCCCGTTGCCGGGCAGCGTCGAGAAGACACCCTGCGTCTTGATCGTGTTGCCGGGGTCGACCTTCGCCAGGACCTCGGAGTAGTTCCACCGCACGAGCAGGGCCGCGACGAACGCGCCCAGTGTCTGGGCGGCGATGTACGTCGGCACCTTGCGCCAGGAGAAGCCCTTGAACGCCGCCAGCGCGATCGTCACCGCGGGGTTGAGGTGCGCGCCACTGATCCGAGCGGCGACGAACACCCCCATCGTGACACCGAAGCCCCACGCCCAGGTGATGCTGTCGTGATCACCGATCTCGCCGCCCACGACCTGAGCGACCACACCCACGCCGAACAGGATCAGAATCATCGTCCCCGCGAACTCGGCCGCAAACTCGCCGACGATGCCGGGAACCTTCGGGATCTTCAACCGTTCCGCCATTGGACCTCCCGGGGCTGGGGCCGACGGCCGATGTTGGCCGTTCCGGCCAGGCACCCGTCAGACGGTAGGAACCCCGGGTAGCGCGCTCAACGAGGGGCGTTCGACATTGTCGAACCCGGCGCTTACGTACGATCGGGACATGCCCGGCTCCGTCCAGTCCATCGAGCGGGCCGCGGCGATTCTCCGGCTGCTGGCCGGCGCCTCCGGCCCGCTGGGCGTCAGCGAGATCGCCGAGGCGCTCGGGCTCGCGAAGGCGACCGCGCACGGTTTGTTACGGACGCTGCACCGCGTCGGTTTCGTCGATCAGGACGGGACCGGCGGCAAGTACCGGCTCGGCCACTCGCTGCTCGACCTCGGCGGCGGCCCGCTGGACCTCAACGAGCTGCGGTCGCACGCGATCAACTGGGCCGACCCGCTGGCGGCGCGCACCGGGGAGGCGGTACGCATCGGGGCGCTGCAGACCGGCGCGGTGATCGTCGTCCACCACGTGTTCCGGCCCGACGACACCCAGCAGAAACTCGACGTCGGCTCGTCGCTCCCGGCCCACGCGACCGCGCTCGGCAAGGCGCTGCTGGCCTACGCACCGAACGCCGCCGTGGTCCTGGCGAAGGGCCTGCCGCCCTTCAGCCACCGCACGATCACCGACCCCCGGATCCTGCGCGCCGGCCTGGAAGAGGTGCGTGAACGCGGCTGGGCCGCCGAGGTCGAGGAGATGACCGTCGGGCAGGCCGGTATCGCGGTGCCGATCCGCGGGCACGGCGGGCTGGTGGTCGGGGCGATCGGGGTGTCCGGCCCCGTCGACCGGATCTGCGACCCCGGCCTGCGGCCGCGGTCGGCGCTGGTCAACCGCGTGCGCGAGGCCGCGCGGGCGGTCTCCCGCGACCTGACGAACAACTGAGATCTACGCCCGGCAGGGCACCGAGAGTCGCGGCGGAACACCAGCGCCCGGCCCGAGTAGCGGCCCTCCCGCAAGCCACCGCCCCCAGGCCCCCGGACGGCCACCGCCCGACGCGCATTTTCGGAACACCACCCCTGGCGCAGCGCCGCGACGGCGGATTTCGGGACGACCACCTCTGGGGCGGCGCCGCGACACCGATCTTCGGGAACACCACCTCTGCGGGCCCCGGGGACACGGATTTTACGGAAAACCACCGCGGGGGCACCGCTCCCGGGCGAGCGATGTCCGTACGGCAGACTGCACGCCGTGCTCCGTCGCTGGACAGCTCCGCTCGTCGTGCTCCTCGCCACCGTGGCGCAGCTGGTGGTCGCCAGCGTCGCGAGTGACCTGCCGCAGTTCGCCGGCAAGGGCTTCGGGGCCCGCCTGGTCCTCTACCCGCTGATGATGCTGGTCGTCCCGCTCTGGTGGTGGCTGGCGCACCGGGGCCGAGTGGCCACCGCACCAACCGTCGGCTTCACGCTCGTCATGCTCCCGTTCCTGATCGACGTCACCGGCAACACGCTGGACCTCTACGACTCGATCTCCTGGTGGGACGACGCGAACCACTTCGCGAACTGGTTCCTGCTCTGCCTGGGCCTCGCGCTGGTGCTCGGTGTGGGCGAGATCCGGCCGGCGTGGGCCCGCGCGGTCGTGGTGATCGGCGGTGGCGCGCTCCTGGCACTGCTCTGGGAGATCGGCGAGTGGTACGCGTTCATCCGGCACGGCACCGAGCTGGACACCGCGTACGAGGACACGCTCGGCGACATGACGCTCGGCACCTGCGGCGCCGTCGCGGCCCTGCTCGTCGCGCAGGTCATCGCCCGCCGACGGAGTAGTGCCAGTGCGCGTGTTGCCGACACGTCTCCAAGTTCCGCTTGATCCCGAACATGATCGCGGACGCGTCGGCGTCGGTGGTCACGAGCCCGCAGCGGAGATCCACGGCCTGCCCTCGGTAGTGCAGCGAGCCCCGGCTGTGGCACTGCCCGAACAGGACGTTGATCGTGTAGGCGCCGTGGCTCATCCCGAGGTCGGCGAGGAACCGCAGGATCCGGATGTCCGGTCGGATCCGTACCAGCCGTCCGTCGTGGCAACGCCTGGACAGGTTCGCCCGCCGTCCGGCGGCGATGTCGACCAGCTGTTGGCTGGCGAGTGACCGGTCCGCCCGGTCGGCCTCCTTGCGGGCGGAGTAGTCGTAGATGCCGATCCGTCCGGCTGCCCGGAGGTCCAGGATCTGCTGGGCCAGTTCGGCTGCGGAGTACTGCGTGGCCGCTTCTCGACCGGCGACCGCTGAGGGCGCTTGACCTCGCAGAACGCCGGCGATTGAGAGGGGTTCCGCGGTCCGGCCGGGCGCCACGGGCAACAGCAGGCAGACGACGAGCGCGCCGATGACGCCCGTCCGGCGGGAGAGAGCCATGACGACACCCAAACGGCCGTTCGCCGTAGCGCCCCTGCGACACGCCCGAATGGCTCAATTATGGAACGAACACCCCTAAACCTTAGGACCATCCGGCCGGTGGGCGCGTGCGGTCGCTTTATCGCCTTTCAGTGCGGTATGAACCATCCCGCACTGAAAGGGGAACGATGTGCGTCGACGGGTGATCGTTGCGGTGCTTGCTGTTCTGACCGCGCTGGTGGTGGCACCGATGCCGCCAGCCGTGGCGGCCGACGTCGTCCTCGACGCGTTGACCGTGGCGGCCACCGCCGAGGAGGGCCAGGCGCTCTCCGCGACCGCCCGCCTCCGGTCGACCGGCGGGCCGGTCACCGTCGAGGCGATCACGGTGGCGGTTCGGGACTCCGAGGGTGCGCACTTCGACTTCCCCGGCGCGCGCGCCGGGGAAGTCCCCGCGGACGGACTCACGTTCACCACCGGTAGCCGGACGTTCCCGGCCGGGGACTACGAGATCCTCGTCGCGGTGCGGGTCGCCGGGCGCTGGGTCGGGCTGACGCCGCATCGGTACCTGACCGTACGGACCAACCCGGTGACGTTCCGCCAGGAGTTCAGCGGCCCGTCCGCGGCGGGTCCGAACTACGGTCTGTCCACCGCGATGTGGTTCGCCGATCCCTGCCGGCCCGGGGATTGCACGGGCGGGCTCACCCGGTACTCGCCGGACCAGGCGCGGCTCGACGGGCGCGGGCACCTCGCGCTGGTCGCCGAGCGCGTGGCGGACACCGACACCCGGTGCGGTGGTTCCTCCTGCCGGTACGCCAGCGCGCGGCTGACGATGCTCGACTGGACCGGCAACGACGGCGTCGCGGCCTGGTCCCAGCAGGGCGGACACTTCGCGGTGCGGCTGAAGGCACCAGCCGGCCGAGGCCTACGGCCCGCGCTCCGGACGATCGGCGCCGACCGGGCGGGCGCGGCCCAAGCGAGCGGAGAGCAGGCGAGCGCCGAACGAGCCGCGTCCGGGACCATCGACGTCGTCGAGGCGCCGGGGCACCGGCTGGAGTCGGTGCGGCAGCGGGCCTCCGGCGGCGTCTCCGACCTGGAATTCAGCCGGACCTCACCACTTCCGGACGGCGGCCGGACCACCGACTGGCACGTCTACGCGCTGGACTGGCGATCCGGGCCGGACGGCTACCTGAGGTGGTCGGTCGACGGCGCCGTCACCGCAGAGCTGACCGCAGCCCGGGCGGGAACCGCCTGGACGACGTTCCGCCGACCGCACACCCTCGTCCTGGAGCTCGCGGTCGACGATCCGGACACCACCGCCCGCTTCCCGGCCACCGCACTCGTCGATTGGGTGCGTGTCCAGCGCTACCCCATCCGGTAGCCCGGCGTCAGCCGGCGCCCGCGCTCCGCAGCAGGCGGGCGAGCAGGTCGGCCAGCACGGTGCGCTCCGCCGGGCTCAGGTCGGCGAGCAGCTCCTCCTCGGTCGCCAGGTGGTCGGGCAGCGTCTCCTCGACCGCGGCCTTCCCGGCCGGCGTGAGCGTGACGAGGCTCCCCCGGCCGTCCTCCGGGTTCGGCGCCCGGGCCACCAGGCCGCGCGCTTCGAGGCGGTTGAGACGCTGAGCGACCGCGCTCGACGTGATCATCGAGTCGGCGGCCAGCGCCGCCGGCGTCAGCCGGTGCGGCGGCCCGTTCCGGAGCAGGGTCGCGAGGACGTCGAAGGACGCGCGGTCCAGGCCGTGCGCGGCAAAGTTCCGGGCGAGCCGCGCGTCGACGGCGACCGCCGCTCGGCTCAGCCGCCCGATCACGGCCATCGGTGACACGTCCAGATCCGGACGCTCGCGGTGCCACTGGGCCAGGATTCCGTCGACGTGATCGGTCACGGCTCGAGGGTAGCAATTTACCTAAGCACTTAGCTATTATAGCTAAGTGCTTAGCAATCGAACCCGCGTCCTGCTCGCCACCGCAGTCGCTCCGGCGACGTGGGGCACCACCTACCTGGTCACGACCGAGCTGTTACCGCCGGGACGCCCGCTGCTGGCCGGGGTACTCCGCGCCCTCCCGGCCGGCTTGCTGCTGCTCGCGATCGTCCGGGTGCTGCCCCGCGGCTCGTGGTGGTGGCGCGCGGCGGTGCTCGGCACGCTGAACATCGGCGCGTTCTTCGCGCTGCTGTTCGTCGCGGCGTACCGGCTCCCCGGCGGGGTGGCCGCGATCGCCGGTGCGCTCCAGCCGCTCCTGGTCGCCGCGCTCGCCACCGTCGTGCTGCGCGAGCGACTGCGGCTCCGCACCGTCGGGGCCGGGGTGGCCGGAGTGGTCGGCGTGGCCCTGGTCGTCCTCACCGCGTCGGCCCGCCTGGACGCGATCGGCGTCGCCGCGGCCCTGGCCGGCGCCGGGTCGATGGCGGTCGGCATCGTCCTCGCGAAACGCTGGACGCCGCCCGCCTCACCGCTGGTCACCACCTCCTGGCAGCTGATCGCCGGTGGGCTCGTGCTCACGCCGGTCGCGCTGCTGGTCGAGGGCCCGCCGTCCGAGGTGGACGCCCCGGCGATCGGCGGTTACGTCTACCTGTCGCTGGTCGGTACAGCGCTGGCCTACGTGCTCTGGTTCCGCGGTCTCGCCGCGCTCCCGGCCGCGACGACGTCGTTCCTGAGCCTGCTCAGCCCGGTGGTGGCGGTGCTCGCGGGATGGGCGGTGCTCGGCCAGGGTCTGTCGCTGTTCCAGCTGCTCGGCGTGGCGGTCGTGCTCGCCGCCGTCCTCGTCGCGACCCGCCCGACGGACCGCCCCGCGGACCGGGCGGAAGCACCCGACCTGACTCGCCCCGTTCGGTACGGAACCGCACCGGTGGACGGGACGCCTTAGGCTCGACGCATGGGCATGCTCGTCGTCGGCGCGTGTTACGCCGCGGTGATCGGCGTCCTGCTGCTGCTCGCCGCCCGGGTCCGCCGCCGGGGCATCAGCGCACCGATCCTCGACGTCTTCGACCAGTGCACGGCCCGCCGAGGGCGAGCCTGACGGCCGCGCGCGACAACTTGGGTAATCATCTATTCGCGGCGTCGACGCGCGCGGACGCCAGCCTCGCCCTCAGCGGGCTCCAGGTCCGTTGAAGGGAAGTCAGCGGCCGACGGCCGCCGCGGCGGGTTCTGCCGCGCCGGTGGCCGGCGTTCGTGCCGCGGGCAACGTCACGGTGAACCGGGCCCCCGGCCCGGACGGATTGTCCGACGCGGCGATCGTGCCGCCGTGCCGCTCGACGATCCGCGCGCAGATCGCCAGCCCCAGACCGGTGCCGGCGTACCCGGCGTCCCGGTGGGCGCGGTGGAAGTTCGCGAAGATCGCCTCGTGCTGACCGGGCGGGATTCCGATTCCGCGGTCGGTGACCGTGAGGTGGACCCGGTCGTCGTCGAGCAGCTCGGTTCCGATCGTCACGTGCGGCACCGTCCCCGGCGCGGTGTACTTGACCGCGTTGCTGATCAGGTTGTCCAGCAGCTGGCGGGCGAGCACCGGGTCGGCCTCGATGTCGTGGAGCCGCCCGACCGAGAAGCGGGGCGGCAACTCACCGGCCGCCGTCGCCTGGTCGATCCGGGCGGACACGATCTCGTCGACCAGGTCGTCCAGCGACACCCGCGCGAGCGCCAGCGCGCCGTCCCGCGCGGTCGTGTACGCGAGCAGATCGTTGATCAGGTGCCGCATCCGCGTCGCTCCGCGGCTGATCCGGACGATGCCGTCGCGCGCCCCGGGAACCTCGGGATGCTCGGCGAGCAGTTCGGAGAGCGCCTCGGTCCAGCCCTCGACGGTGGTCAGCGGGTTGAGCAGGTCGTGCGCGACGACGCCGGCGAACGTGGTGAGCTCGTCCCGGTGCCGCCGGTCGGACGTCACGTCGTGGTACAGCACGACGGCCCGACGGCCGGAGCCGTCGTCCGCCAGGGGCGCCGCCGAGACCTGGAAGATCCGCTCGATTCCGGTGGCCGACTGCCGCACCGCGAGGTCACGGTCCACCACGGTCTTCCCGGCCAGCGCGTGGGTGAACGGCAGGTCGGCCACGTCGATCGGCCCTCCACCGGGTTCGGCCAGGATGATCTCGGAGTTGTCGCCGACGAACTCGCTGCGTCGCGAGACCCCCGGAAAGAGGTTCATCGCCGCCGGGTTGCGCAGCAGGATCCGACCGTCCGCGCCGATCACCATGAGCCCGTCGCTGATCGAGTCGACGATCGTGCTCAGCGTCTTCGCCTGGGCCGCGCTGGCCGCCGCGGCGTTGCGCAGTTCCTGGCTGAGCGCCTCCCGCTCGTCCCGGCCGAGCGCGAGCACCGGTCCGAGCACCCCCACCATCGCGACGAACGCCTGCGCGACCAGCGCGCGCATCGGGTGCGATTCGATCGCGGCGAACGGACCCGCGCCGTGCAGCGTGAACAACACGCCGACCGTCCCGACGACGACGCCGTGCACGGCCACCAGCGGCGTCGGGAACCGGGCACCGGCCCACACCGTGACCACGAGCAGCGGGAACGCCAGCGGCAGCCCGTGCGGGAGCGCGAACGCCACGACGTACGCGGCGAGCGAGCAGACGGCCAGCGCGACCAGCTCCACCAGCCGCCAGCCACGGAACCGCTCATCGACGCCCACACGGCCGATCAGCAGCAGCCCGAGGATGCCGATCAGCAGGATGCTCGAGATGTTGCGGGTGAGCCACACCAGCTCGCCGAGCCACGACCAGGAGCCCGCGTACCAACTGGCCAACGTCGGTCCGACGATCGCACCGCAGACCGTGCTCGCGGCGGTCGCGGCGATCATCCGCCAGAGGTCGCCGAGCCGGACGAGCGGCGGCGCGTCGCCACGCCGCCAGTCCGGTTTGAGACGTCCGAAGAGCGTCAGGAAAACACCGATCTGCACCGCGTTGGCGAGCACGAAGCCGACCGCGAGCACGACCGCTGCGCCGGTCGCGAGGTTCACCGCCAGCGTGACGCCGACCAGCAGCACCCAGTCCACCGCCGGAACCGGCGCGCCCCGCTGCGCGACGAACCAGACGACCGCGACCCCCGCAGCAGGCCAGACCAGACTGAGGCTCGCGCCCTCCAGAATCGTGAGCCGCCCCCCGATCGCGGCGAGGGTGAAGAGGCAGGCGAAGCCGACCGACCGGGCCAGGGCTGCGGCTGGGCTCATCCGGGCGCCGAGGGTTTGTCCGGGCCGGGCCCGCCGCTCCCACCGGGGCCGCCGGGGCCGCCGGGGCCGTCGCTCGCGGGCCCGTCGACGGTGGCACGCCCCTCGCCGCCGAGCAGGTCGTCGAGCGCGGCACGGAGGTCCGCGGCGGTGAACGGCTTGGTGAGGTAGGGACAGCCGGTCGCCTTCATGCGGGCGAGCAACTCTCCCGACCAGAGCACGGTGATGAACAGGGCAGGCAACTCGGGCTGACGCTGCCGGAGGTCGGCGAGCAAGGCGACGCCGTCCTGACCCGGTAGATCGACGTCGAGCACCGCAGCGTCCGGCAGACCGTTGTGCGCGAGCGTCCGGAGAGCAGCGGCACCGGTGGCCACCGGCATGACCTCGTGACCCACCGCCTCGATCCGCTGGACGAGCAGATCCCGCAGGTCCGGCTCGTCCTCGACCACCAGCAACCGCGCCATCCCCGGATCCCCCCGTCAGAGAATTCCTCTCCCCATCGGCACCTTCGGGGGTGCTCTGAGTCGTCGCCCGGTATTGCTTGTTTGGGCTTGTTATTTTTGACGCCCGGAAGCGTGTGGTAGACGTTCCGCATGTCGACGGGGTGGGTCTGGAACGAGCGGTACCTGTGGCACGACACCGGCACCGCCGGCGGCCCACTCCCGATCAGCCGCTGGGTCGAGCCGATGGCCCACATCGAAAGCCCGGACGCGAAGCGCCGCTTCGCGAACCTGGTCGCCGCGTCCGGCCTTCTGGACGATTTGACCCCGCTCCCGCCACGGCCGGCGACCGTCGCCGAGCTGACTCGCGTCCACACCGCCGAGCACGTCGCCGACGTCGCTCGGCAGGCCGCCGCGGGCGGCGGCAACCTGGGCGGCGGAACGCCGTTCGGCGAGTTCTCCTGCGAGATCGCGCTGCTGGCCGCCGGTGGGGTGCTCACCGCGGTCGAAGCCGTGGTCGACGGCACGGTCGACAACGCGTACGCGCTGGTCCGTCCGCCGGGCCATCACGCGGCCCCGGACCATGGCCGCGGGTTCTGCCTCTTCAACAACGTGGCGATCGCGGCCCGCCACGCGCAGGCCGCCCTGGGTGTGGAGCGGATCGCGATCGTCGACTGGGACGTCCACCACGGCAACGGCACTCAGGACGCGTTCTGGGACGATCCCTCGGTACTGGCCGTCTCGATCCACCAGGACGGCGTCTACCCGCCTGGGTCGGGGCCGGTCACCGACGTGGGTGGGCCCGGCGCCGAGGGCACCACGATCAACGTCCCGCTGCCGCCGGGCTCCGGCGACGGCGCCTATCGGGCCGCGTTCACCGAGGTGGTCGAGCCGGCGTTGGACCGGTTCGCTCCCGACCTGATTCTGGTCGCGTGCGGCTTCGACGCCAACGGCTTCGATCCGCTGGCCAGGCAGATGCTCTCCTCGGAGTCGTTCCGCGAGCTCACCCACCGGGTCAAGGACGCCGCGGAACGGCACTGCGGCGGTCGATTAGTGCTCGCTCACGAAGGCGGCTACTCCCCTTTCGCGGTGCCGTTCTGCGGGCTGGCGGTCGTCGAGGCGCTCAGCGGCGTCCGGACCGAGGTGGAGGACCCGTACCTGCCGATCGTCGAGAACTACGGCGGGCAGTTACGGCCGCACCAGGCGGAGGCCGTCGCCGCGGCGGCCGCCGTGGTGCCCCGCGTACCGCGCGGCCTGCCGGAGACCGTAGGGCGCGGGAACGACAGCGGATCAGGCGCGTTCCCGCGCGCCTGATCCGCGATCACTCAGCCGACCGCCGCACTCTCACCCCGCCGGGATGAGGGCTCGAACGCGTCGAGCCGCGAGGGTGGGAGGCCGGAGCCAATCCTGGAGGCGTCGATGAACGGCTGGCTGATGTGGGGCCTCATCCTGCCCGTCCTGCTCGTGGTCGCGGGTGTGATCACGATCCGGCGTCGCAACGGCCGTTGACCGCGGCGGCTAGAGGAACGACACGTCCTGCGCGAGCAGGAGCTGACCGGAGGCGTTGATCGTGTTCGTCGCGCGCCGCATGTACGCGCGCCACGCGTCCGATCCGGACTCCCGGCCACCGCCGGTCTCCTTCTCGCCGCCGAACGCGCCGCCGATCTCCGCGCCGGACGTCCCGATGTTGACGTTGACGATGCCGCAGTCGGCGCCGTCCGCGGCCAGGAACCGCTCCGCCTCCTGCTGGTCGCGGGTGAAGATGCCGGACGAGAGGCCCTGCGGCACGTCGTTGTGGAGCGCGATCGCCTCGTCGAGCGTCTCGTAGCCGAGGACGTAGAGGACCGGGGCGAACGTCTCGGTGCGCACGATCTCGGTTTGCGACGGCATCCGGACGATCGCCGGCTCGACGTAGTATGCGTCCGGCGCGCCGGGGACGTCCCGCCGCCCGCCGCCGACCAGCACCTCGCCGCCGTCGGCCCGGGCGGCGTCCAGCGCGCTGTTCATCGCGCGGTAGGAGTTCTCGTCGATCAGCGGCCCGACCAGCGTGCCGCTCTCCAGCGGACTGCCGATCGGCAGCTTGCGGTAGGCGGTGGTGAGCTTCTCCAGTAGCTCGTCGGCGACCGACCGGTGGACGATCAGCCTCCGCAGCGTCGTGCAGCGCTGCCCGGCGGTGCCGGCGGCGGCGAAGACGACCGCGCGGGTGGTGAGGTCGAGGTCGGCCGACGGCGTGACGACCGCCGCGTTGTTGCCACCGAGCTCCAGCAGGCTGCGGCCGAAGCGGGCGGCGACCCGCGGGCCGACCTCGCGACCCATCCGGGTGGAGCCGGTCGCGCTGACCAGCGGCACGAGGGCTGAGTCGACCAGCGCCTCGCCGACCGCACGGCCGCCGACGACGAGCCGGTGCAGGTCCGCCGGGGCGCCGTGCTCGGCGATCACCCGGTCGAGCAACGCGGTGCAGGCGAGCGCGGTCAGCGGCGTCTTCTCCGACGGCTTCCAGACCACCGCGTCGCCGCAGACCAGCGCGATCGCGGTGTTCCACGACCAGACCGCCACCGGGAAGTTGAACGCCGAGATGACGCCGACCACGCCGAGCGGGTGCCAGGTCTCCATCAGCCGGTGGCCCGGACGCTCGGACGGCATCGTGCGCCCGTAGAGCTGCCGGGACAGCCCGACCGCGAAGTCGCAGACGTCGATCATCTCCTGGACCTCGCCGAGCGCCTCGGAGCGGATCTTGCCCGCTTCGAGGGTCACCAGCGTGGCCAGTTCGTCCTTGTGCTCGCCGATCAGCTGGCCGAGCCGCTTCACCAGCGCCCCGCGCACCGGGGCGGGCACGGTCTGCCACTGCTGGTACGCGGCGTGGGCGGCGCGGACCGCGGCGTCGGTCTCCGGTCCGTCGGCCTCGTGGACGGAGAGCAGCTCGTCGCCGGTCAGCGGCGTGCGGACCGTTAGCGCGCCGGCGAGCGCGGAGTCCGCGACGCCACAGGACTTCAGCGCGCTCCGCGCACTCTCGCGGAACTCCTCGGGGGTCATCACAGTGTCTCCAGGTTCAGGATCTCGGCGAGCGCCTGCTTCGAGGCGCGCGTCAGTTCTTCGTTGCGGACGAGAGGGTCGGCGACGTCGCGGCCGAGCGCATCGCTCAGCCAGCCGGCGTCCCGATCGGCGCCGGTGAGCGCGTCGTTGCGGGCCCCGGCGTCGGTGAGGTTGGACTGGAAGATCCCGGCCGCGGATCGGGGCAGGAAGTCTTCGTAGACGATCGGCTCCCGGAGCGCGACCCCAGCCGTCACCAACGCGTGCACGTCGAGTATCCGCTCACCGCGCAGCGTCGAGTTCCCACCGGGCCCGGCCGCCGCCGCGAGGCGTTCGCGCGCGTCCGGCGCAGGGCGGTAGGTGAACGCACCGAGGCCCCGGCGGTCGAGGGTCTCCTCGGTTCCCGGGAGGTTCTCCCGCCATACCTCCGCGGCGACCTCCGTCCGGGCCCGCCCCGACTCCGCCCGGCGGGCGTCCACCTCGGTGAGCAGGCGGTCGTAGAGCGCCCGTCCGGCGGTGGTCAGCGCGATCCCCCGCGCCTCGACCTCGCCGAACCGGACCCGCAGCTCACCCGGCCCGTCGGTGAACGCACGGGGCTCGGCCAGCGCCCGGAACGAGGTCTGCCGGAGCAGCACGTCCGGGCCCTCCCACGCCGGTGGCCCCTGGATTTCGTCGATCATCGTGACGCCGAGGTCGGTCATCCGCCGGTAGAGCTCGTCGATGTCGAGCACCCGCGGCGTGAGGTGGTTGATGTGGGTCGACATGACACCACCGATGTCGGCGGCGACCGCGGAGATCCGGGACAGCTCGTCGTACCAGGCCCGATCGATCGGTTCCCGGGACAGCGCGAAGCACGCGGTGGCCCCGGCCACGAACTCGTCGGCGTCCGACCCGTCGAGGCCGTGCTCGGCCTCGGCCCGCGCGGCCAGCTCCAGCACCCGCGGCGGGAACAGGTCGCGCCGGGCGAGGAACGTTTCGAGCCGGGCCTGCAGGTCGGCGCCGAAGAACCGCCGGTCGTCGGTGACCAGGACGGACGTGAAGACGCGGAACGGATTGCGGGCCAGTTCGTCGGCGTCGAGCGGCCGGAACGCGGTCGAGACCACCGGTACCGAGCTCGCCGACGCATCGCGGAGGTCGTAGAACCCGACCGGGTGCATGCCGAAGCCGGCGAAGATCTGGCCGACCTGGCGCAGCTCCTCGGGCGTGCCGACCCGGATCGCGCCGTGCCGCTCGGCGGTCACCCGATCGATGCTGCCCAGCCGCTGGGCCGCCGCACCCTGCTTCGCCAGCACGTCGGCGTTGACCTCGGCCGATACCCGCAGCAGCGTCGTGTAGGCGGGCACCTCCCGGCCGTACATGTCCGACAGCGCGCGGGCGAACGCGGCCCGCAACTCCCATTGCTGCACAGACGTCACCGCCCTAGTCGAGTGAGCACCCGGTCGATCGCCGCCACGCCGGCGTCCAGCTCAGCCTCGCTGATCGTCAGGGCCGGACGGAAGCGCACGCTCCGGTTTCCGCAGCCGAGCATGAACACGCTCTCGTCTTGCCGCAGCCCGTCCAGGAGCGCGTCGCGGAGGCCGGCGTCGGCGAGCGTGAAGGCGCACATCAGGCCACGGCCGCGGACGTCGCTCACGCCGGGGTGGCGGTCGGCGAGCGCGCGCAACCCCGCCTGCAGGTGCGCACCGAGCGACGCCGCCCGCGCGACCAACTTCTCGTCGCGGATCACCTCGAGGATGCGGCGGGCCCGCACCATGTCGGTGAGGTTGCCGCCCCAGGTGGAGTTGAGCCGGGACGCGACCGCGAACACGTTCTCCGGCACCTCGTCGACCCTGCCGCCGGCCATGATGCCGCAGACCTGGGTCTTCTTGCCGAACGCGACGACGTCCGGGACGACGTCGAGCTGCTGGTAGGTCCAGGTGGTGCCGGTGAGGCCGACGCCGGTCTGCACCTCGTCGAGGATGAACAGCGCGTCGTGGGAGTGGCAGAGGTCGCGGAGGGCGCGGACGAACTCGGGGCGGAAGTGGTGGTCGCCGCCCTCGCCCTGGATCGGCTCCATGATCGCGGCGGCGATGTCGTGCGGATGGGCCGCGAACGCGGCGCGGGCGGCGGCGAGCGCCTCGCCCTCGGCGGCCTCGATGTCGATGCCGGAACGAAGGTACGGCGCCGGGATCCGCGGCCAGTCGAACTTCGGGAAGCGCGCGACCTTGTTCGGGTCGGTGTTCGTCAGCGACATCGTGTACCCGGTGCGTCCGTGGAACGCGTGTTCCAGGTGCAGCACGCGGGTGCCGAGCGCCGGGTCGATGCCGTGCGCCTCGTTCCACCGGCTCTTCCAGTCGAACGCGACCTTCAGCGCGTTCTCGACGGCGAGCCCGCCGCCCTCGACGAAGAACAGGTGCGGGAGCCGTTCGTCGCCGAGCACCTCGGCGAACGTCTCGACGAACCGGGCCATCTCGACCGTGTAGACGTCGGAGTTGCTCGGCTTGTTCGTCGCGGCCCGCAGCAGCTCGGCCCGGAATCCCGGGTCGGCGAGCGCGGGGTGGTTCATCCCCAGCGCCGAGGACGCGAAGAACGTGAACAGGTCGAGGTACTCGTGCCCGTCGCGGGCGTCGACGAGCGTGGAGCCGCGCGAGGCGTCGAGGTCGAGGACCAGGTCGAGCCCGTCGGCGAGGAGATGCTTCCCGATCACGGCGTGCACGTCGTGCGGGCGGAACGATCCGGGGGCGTCCACGATCTGGGTCATGACGACACGTTAAGGGGATCTTTCCTGTCCCACAACGTCTCGGCAGGAAATTTTACGGGTGCGAGAGCCTTCTCTCGTAGAAAGTCTGGAGGATCACGGTCGTCCGAGTGCGGACGTTGGCGACGGAACGGATCTGGCGGATCAGATCCTCCAGCGCGCGCGGCGAGGGCACCCGGACGAGCAGGACGTAGCTGTCCTCGCCGGCGACCGAGTAGCACGCCTCCACCGCGTCGAGCTCGGCCAGCTGCTCCGGGGCGTCGTCGGGCTGGGCCGGGTCGAGCGGCGAGATCGCGATGAACGCGGCCAGCGGCAGGCCGAGCGCCTCCGGGTCGATGTCCGCGGCGTAACCACGGATGACCCCGCGCTGCTCCAGGCGCCGAACCCGGGCCTGGGTCGCCGACACCGAGAGGCCGGCGGCGGAGGCGAGCGTCGAGAGCGTGGCACGACCGTCGGTGGCCAGCAGCGCGACCAGCGTGCGGTCGACGTCGTCTTCGAGTGGCGAGGTCACGCCTCGGGACGCTACCGGTCGGTTCAGCGCGAGCAGCGGCACACCGACCGCGATGTCGACGACGCTGCGAGATGTGTCCTACAGATGCTCGTAGTAGTTTTGGTGAGTTTATGGATGCCAAACCGCGAGACACCCGGCTCTGGAAGTCCGCACCGCGCCTAGCGGTCGCCGCCGCGCTGCTCACCGGCGTCACGACCACCGCGACCCTGACCACCGTCGTCGCGCCGGCCGCGGCCACCGCCCCGGCCACGCAGTCCCAGTTCCCCACCACGTACCGGCTTCCCGACGGCTTCCGCCCCGAGGGCATCGCGATCGGACGTCGTCCGGTCGCGTACTTCGGGTCGCTCGCCGACGGTGACATCCTCAAGGTCGACCTCACCAACGGGCGATCGCGGGTCATCGCACAGGGCCCGGGCACCCCGTCCGTCGGGCTCAAGCTCGACGACCGCGGCCGGCTGTTCGTGGCCGGCGGGGTGGCCGGCACCGGCCGCGTGATCGACACCGCGACCGGGAAGACCCTGTCGGACCTGACGCTCGCGACGAACCCCACCGCGACGCCGACGTTCGTCAACGACGTGATCCTGACCCGGTCCGCGGCGTACTTCACCGACTCGCGACGGCCCGTCCTCTACCGGGTCGCGATCCCGCGCAAGGGCGCCCCGACCCAGGCGGACGTCACGACGATCCCGCTGAGCGGCGCCATCCAGTACGTGCCCGACGTCAACAACGCCAACGGCATCGAGCGCACACCGGACGGCAAGGGACTGATCATCGTCCAGTCGAGTACCGGGAAGCTGTTCCGGGTCGACCCGCGCACCGGCGTCACCACGGAGATCCCGGTGACCCGGGACGGCGCGCCCTATCCGCTCACCAACGGCGACGGGCTGCTCCGAATCGGACAGACGCTGTTCGTCGTCCAGAACCGGCTGAACACGATCGCGGCGCTGCGGCTGGACGGCGGCCGCGCCGCCGTGAACGCGACGATCACCGACTCCCGCTTCGACGTGCCGACGACGCTCGCGGTATTCCGCGACCGCCTCTACACGCCGAACGCCCGCTTCACGACCCCGCCGACCCCCGCCACCCCCTATACGGCGGTGAGCGTCCCGCTCCCATGAGGAGTCGCACCGGCATGTGGACGCTACGGCGCGCGCCGTAGCGTCCACATGGCGTTGATCAGGATCCGGTGAACTTCGGCGGACGCTTCTCGACGAACGCGACCACCGCTTCGGCGACGTCGCTCGTCTGCAGCAGCCGGCCCTGGTTCTCCAGCTCGCGGCCGAGCGCCTCCTCGAGCGCGGTGAGCGTCGACGCGTTGATCGCGCGCTTCGTCGCGGCCAGCGCCAGCGGCGCCCCGGTGGAGAGCCGATCGGTGAGCGCCTTGACGGAGGCGTCCAGCTCGCCGGCGTCGACGACCTTGTAGATCAACCCCCAGGCCAGCGCCTCGGCCGCCGGGATCCGCTCCGGGACCAGCGCCATCGCCATCGCCCGAGCCCGGCCGATCGAGGTCGGCACCAGCGCGGTCGCACCACCGTCCGGCATCAGGCCGATGCTGGTGAACGAGAGCAGGAAGTACGCGTCCGCGGACGACAGCACCAGGTCGCAGGCGAGCGCCAGCGAACAGCCGATGCCCACCGCCGGCCCGTTGACCGCGGCGATCGTCGGCTGGCGCGCGTCCCGCAGGGCCCGGATGACCCGGTTGCCCGCCACGATCGTGTCGGTGCCGGGCGGCCCCTCCCCCGCCTGACGGGACTTGAGGTCGGCGCCCGCGCTGAACGCGCGTCCGGCGCCGGTCAGCACGATCACCCGCACCTCGGCGTCGGCCGCGGCCTCTTCGATCAGGTCGGCGAGGTCGTTGAGTACCGCGGCAGTGACGGCGTTCAGGCGCTCCGGACGGTTGAGCGAGATCGTCAGCGCGGCTCCATCCCGCTGCACCGTGACATCGGACGTCATCCCGCCACCCCCACCGGGTCGGCCGCCACCAGGCCGGCGAGCCTACCGCGGATCAGCTCGGCCGCCTCGTTCACGATCCGCGTCACGATCTCGCCCGCGGTCGGGATGTCGTGGATCAGGCCCTGGACCAGGCCGACCGACCAGATTCCGGCCTCGACGTCGCCCTTCTCGTAGACCAGCCTGCCGCGCGCACCGGCCACCAGATCCTTGACGTCGGCGAACTCGCCGCCTTCGTTGAGGATCCGCACGACCTCGGTGCTCACCGAGTTCTTCGCCACCCGGGCGGTGTTACGCAGCGGACGGAAGATCAGCTCGGTGTCCCGCTCGTCGCTGTCCACGATGGCCTGCTTCACGGCGTCGTCGATCGGCGACTCGACCGTGCACATGAACCGGCTGCCCATGTTGATGCCGTCCGCGCCGAGCGCCAGCGCCGCGACCAGGCCCCTGGCGTCCCCGAACCCGCCGGAGGCGATGAACGGGATCGTCAGCTTGTCGGCCGCGGCCGGGATCAGAATCAGGCCGGGGATGTCGTCCTCACCGGGGTGACCGGCGCACTCGAACCCGTCGATCGAGACCGCGTCGACGCCGATCCGCTGTGCCTTCAGCGCGTGCCGCACGCTCGTGCACTTGTGGATGACCTTGACGCCGTGCTCGCGGAACAGGTCCATGTGCGGCTCGGGGTTGGAGCCCGCGGTCTCCACGATCCGGATGCCTTCGTCGACGATGACCCGGCGGTACTCGTCGTACGGCGGCGGGCTGATCGTCGGCAGGATCGTCAGGTTGACGCCGAACGGCTTGTCGGTGAGCGTCCGCGCCCGGGCGATCTCCTTCGCCAGGTCGGCGGGGGTCGGCTGGGTCAGCGCGGTGATCAGCCCGAGGCCACCCGCCTCGGAGACCGCTGCGGCGAGTTCCGCCCGGCCGACCCACTGCATCCCGCCCTGGACGATCGGGTGCTCGATCCCGAACGCCTCGGTGAACCGGGTCTTCAACACGCTCACTGTGTCCCCTTGTGGCTCGCGGTTGTCGTGGGCGCACTCACCGGGGAGTCATCCGGATCGCGCCGTCGAGGCGGATGACCTCGCCGTTGAGCATCGGGTTCGCGATGATCTGCGACGCCAGCAGCCCGTACTCGGTGGGTGCGCCCAGACGCGACGGGTGCGGCACCTGGGCGCCGAGCGCGGTCTTGATGTTCTCCGGCAGACCACCGAGCAGCGGAGTGTCGAACAGCCCCGGTGCGATCGTGACGACCCGGATCTTCAGCGCCGCGAGGTCCCGCGCGATCGGCAGCGTCATGCCGACGATGCCGCCCTTCGACGCGGAGTACGCGGCCTGTCCGATCTGGCCCTCGAACGCTGCGACCGACGCCGTGTTGACGATGACGCCGCGCTCACCGTCGACCTCGTCGGCCTGTGCGATCTGCGCCGCGGCCAGCCGGATGACGTTGAACGTGCCGATCAGGTTGACCTGGATGACCTTCGTGAAGGCGTCCAGCGGGAACGGTGTGTTCTCCTTGCCCACGGTCTTGTGCGCGTTACCGATCCCAGCACAGTTGACCGCGGCCCGGAGCGTGCCCTGCTCGGACGCGACCCGCACCGCCTGGGCGACGTCGGGCTCGGACGTGACGTCGCCGGGCGAGAACGTGACCTTCGACCCGAACTTCTCGGCGACCGCCTTCCCGTCCGAGCTCGGCAGGTCCAGGACGACGACCGTCGCCCCGTCGTCGACCAGCTTCTCGACGGTCGCCAGGCCGAGCCCGGAGGAGCCCCCGGTGACCAGCGCGACGTCGCTGTCGGAAAACCTCACAGCCGTCCTCTCAGAGACGTTCGATGACTGTGGCGTTGGCCATGCCGCCGCCCTCGCACATGGTCTGCAGGCCGTACCGACCACCGGTGTCCTCGAGGTAGTTCACCAGCGTGGTGAGCAGCCGGGTACCGGACGAGCCGAGCGCGTGGCCGAGCGCGATCGCACCGCCGCGCGGGTTGAGCTTCGCCGGGTCGGCGCCCAGGTCGTGCGCCCAGGCCAGCGGCACCGGCGCGAACGCCTCGTTGACCTCGTACGCGTCGATGTCCTCGATGCTCAGGCCCGCCTTGGCCAGCACCTTGCGGGTGGCCGGGATCGGGCCGGTCAGCATCAGCAGCGGGTCGTCGCCGACCACCGAGAACGAGTGGAACCGGGCCCGCGGCCGGAGGCCGAGCTCGGCGGCCTTCTCGCCGGACATGATCAGCACCGCGGACGCACCGTCGGTCAGCGGCGACGAGTTGCCGGGCGTGATGTGCCAGCCCACCTCGGGGAAGCGGGCCGCGAACGCCTCGGTGTAGAAGCTCGGCTTGAGCCCGCCGAGCTTCTCGACGGTGGTGCCGCCGCGGACGGTCTCGTCCGTGGTCACGTCCCCGACCGGGATGATCTCCCGCGCGAACGCACCGGCCTTCGCCGCTTCGGCCGCACGCGCGTGCGAGGTGGCCGAGTACTCGTCCAGCGCTTCCCGGCTCAGCTTCCACTTCGCCGCGATGATCTCGGCCGAGACGCCCTGGTTGACCAGGCCCTCCGGGTACCGCTGCGGGAACTTCGTGCCGAACGGGTTCTGGCCCATCGTCGACGTGCCCATCGGCACCCGGCTCATCGACTCGACGCCGCAGGCGATCACGACGTCGTACGCGCCGGCGATGACGCCCTGCGCGGCGAAGTGAGCGGCCTGCTGGCTGGATCCGCACTGCCGGTCGACGGAAGTGGCCGGCACCGACTCGGGGAACCCGGCGGCGAGCACCGCGTTGCGGGTGATGTTCACCGCCTGCTCGCCCGCCTGGGCGACGCAGCCGCCGATCACGTCGTCGACCAGGGCCGGGTCGAGGCCGGCTCGCTCGACCAGCGCGGACAGCGCGCCGGAGAGCAGGTCGACCGGGTGGACGCCGGAGAGCGCGCCGCCTGGCTTGCCCTTTCCGGCCGGAGTACGGACGGCTTCCACGATGACCGCGTCGCGCACAGGTGCCTCCCAGGCTGCCCGTCGTCGGGCACCGTCGTTGGCGCCCGTGCCGATTCCGAGTCTCGTCGCGCGCCCCAGAAACAGTCAAGGCGGACCGTAAATTGCGGAGGGTGATCCAGGTCGCTTTTGTGCCGGCCACTCCGCGTCGCGGCCGCGTCAGGACGCCAGCAGAATCGCCTTCGCCAGCTGCTTCCAGTTCGCCAAGCTCGGCTCGGTGGACGGATCGCGCTGGTCGAACGCGTAGGTCAGCGCGACCCCACGCATGCTCGTGAACAACGTGTGGCGGACCAGCGGGTACCTCGGGTGCGCCGCCAGCTCCGCGCCGAACAGATTGTCCATGGACGCCCAGATCGCCCGTCCCAGGCGACGTTCGGCCGGGCGGATCACGTCGGCGAGCGCCGGCTCGGTGCGGGACGCCACCCAGAGCTCGGTCGCGGCCCAGAACTGGTTCTCGTTGAACGTCGACCAGAGCAGTTCGACGACCGCGTCGATCCGCGCGCCGGGCTCCGTGGGCAGCGACGTCTCGGCCCGCTGGTTCTCGCCGCGCCGCCGCTCCCAGACGTGGTGCGCGGCCGCGACCAGCAGCTCCTCCTTGGAGGGGAACTGGTGCAGCAGCCGGCCACGGGAGACCCCGGCCTTCGCCTGGATCGCCAGCGTGTTCGTTCGGGAGTACCCCTCCTCGACGAGTAGCGCCACCGCGGCGTCCAGGATCCGGGTGCGCGTCTCCTGGCTCCGCTCGGCCTGCGGACGGCGCTCCACGCCTCGCCGACGGGTCGGCGGCTCCTCCATCGGCGGGGCGTCCGGCGTGCTCGACATGCGGTCGAGCATACGAGCCGCCGGGAGCGTCCTAGGATTTCGTACGGCGAGAAGAGCAGAAAGGAAACACGGTGACCGGTCGTACCGAGACGCTGGAGTTCCAGGCCGAGACCCAGGCACTCATGCAGCTGATGATCCATTCGATCTACTCGAACAAGGACATCTTCCTGCGGGAACTGATCTCCAACGGCTCCGACGCCCTGGACAAGCTCCGGATCGAGAGCCTGGTGAACTCGGACCTGGACGTCGACCGGTCCGACCTCCACCTGGAGCTGGAGCCGGACGCCGAGGCGCGGACACTCACCGTCCGGGACAACGGCATCGGGATGTCGCGGGACGAGGTCGTGTCGCTGATCGGGACGATCGCCAAGTCCGGGACGGCCGAGCTGCTGCGGAAGCTCCGGGAGTCGAACTCGGCGGACAGCGCCGAGCTGATCGGCCAGTTCGGTGTCGGGTTCTACTCGTCGTTCATGGTCGCCGACCGGGTCACGCTGCTGACCCGCCGGGCCGGCGAGTCCACCGGCACCCGTTGGGAGTCGACCGGCGAGGGCACGTACACGATCGAAGACGTCGACGACGCTCCGCAGGGCACCGCGGTCACGCTGCACCTCAAGCCGGTCGATACCGACGACCAACTGCACGATTACGCCGATCCAGCGGTGGTGCGTTCGATCGTCAAGAAGTACTCGGACTTCATCGCGTGGCCCATTCGTCTGGCGGGCTCCGACGAGCCGATCAACTCGATGAAGGCGCTCTGGGCCCGCCCGCGCGCTGAGGTCACCGAGGCCGAGTACGCCGAGTTCTACAAGCACGTCAGCCACGACTGGACCGACCCGCTGGAGACGATCCACGTCAAGGCGGAGGGCACGTTCGAGTACGACGCGCTGCTGTTCCTGCCCGCCCGGGCGCCGTTCGACCTGTACACCCGGGACGCCCAGCGCGGCGTCCAGCTCTACGTCAAGCGGGTGTTCATCATGGCCGACTGCGAGGCGCTGGTGCCGCAGTACCTGCGCTTCGTCAAGGGGGTCGTGGACGCGCAGGACCTCTCGCTCAACGTGTCGCGGGAGATCCTGCAGCAGGACCGGCAGATCCAGGCCGTCCGGCGGCGGCTGGTGAAGAAGGTGCTGGGAACGCTGCGCGACCTGCAGACCCAGCACCCGGAGAAGTATCAGACGTTCTGGGCGGAGTTCGGGCGGGCGCTGAAGGAGGGCCTGCTCGAGGACTCCGCCAACCGCGAGCAGATCCTCGACCTGCTGTCGTTCTCCTCGACGGCGGACCCGTCGAAGCTGGTCACCCTTCGCGAGTACGTCGAGCGGCGTCCGGAGGGGCAGACCGAGATCTACTACCTCACCGGCGACTCCCGGGCGACGATCGAGAACTCCCCGCACCTGGAGGCCTTCCGGGCGAAGGGCTACGAGGTGCTGGTACTCACCGATCCGATCGACGAGGTCTGGGTCGACCAGGTCACCGAGTACGACGGCATTCCGCTGAAGTCGGTGGCGAAGGGCCAGGTCGACCTGGGTTCGACGTCGGCGGAGACTCCGGCCGAGTTCGACGGTCTGCTCACGTGGATGGCCGGCGCGCTCTCCGAGTCGGTCAAGGAGGTGCGACTCTCGACCCGGCTGGTCAGCTCACCGGCCTGCGTGGTCGGTGACGCGAACGACCTGACGCCGACGCTGGAGAAGATGTACCGGGCGATGGGACAGCCGCTACCGCCGGTGAAGCGGATCCTGGAGCTCAACCCGTCGCACCCGCTCGTCACCGGCCTCCGCGACGCCCACGCCCGGGCCGCCGACGACCCGGCGCTGCCGGAGACCGCGGAGCTTCTCTACGGGATGGCGCTGCTCGCCGAGGGCGGAGAGCTGACGGACCCGGCGCGGTTCGCGCGGGTGCTGGCGGATCGCTTGACGAAGACGCTGTAGGGCCACGCGGGGTGCGGCGGGTTCCGTACCCGCCGCACCGCAGGGCGCGGGGGGCCGCGGGGGGGCGCGGGGCCGATTTTCGGGAAGAGCACCTCACGCCGCACCTCGGGAGGCGCATTTTCGGGAAGGCCACCTCACGCCGCACGCCGCGAGGCGGATTATCGGGAAGTCCGCGGTGGCCCTGGCCCGGGCGCGGGTCAGCCTGCGCGGCGCTCTTGCCAGCGCCGCACCACGCGGTCGATGTCGATCGGCATCAGATTCAGCGGCGGTCCGACCGGCGGCACCCGGATCGCCGCCCGGATCTTCTTGTTGATCGGCTCGAGCAGGTCCCAGATCTGCTGCTCGCTACGCGCCGCGTAGGCCTTGTCGAGGGCGTCCTCGACCTCTTTGCGCAGGGCGAGCGACGGCGGGACCACCGAGAGATTCTCCCGGCGCATCTTCTGCTTCACCCACCAGAGCGGGTCGGGCGGATCGTCGATACCGGGGATCGGCTTGCCCTCACCCGGCAGGTTGTCGAACTCCCCGCGCTCGATGGCCTCGCTGATCATCCGCTCGACCCACGACTCGATCGGCCCCGTCGGCCGCTCCGTTTCCGCCATGACCCCAGTGTGCCTCGGCGCGATGGGCGGAAATCCGGCACAAAGGGGTGCACGCCGCGCGGCGTCAGCTGCGGGTGACGCGGAACGACGTACAGCCGGGGGCGGTGTCGATCGTGCCGGTGATCGTCGTCGCGGTGATGCTCGTCGAGGAGATGTTGACCATCTGGTACCCGTCCGGCTGGTCGATCCAGGTCGTCCCGATGAGCACCATCCGCCCGTTGGTGACGTTGCCGCCCATCTTGTACGAGCCCTTCTTCACGCTCGGATTCTCCGACGTCGGGTAGAACTCGAACGTGGCGGCCAGCGCCTCGTCCTCGCCCTCGATCGTGAGCGTCAGCCCGGTCGCGCCCTGGCTGCAGGTGTACGTCCCCTTCCACACCCCGGCGACGCCGTCCGGCTGCTCACTGGCGGCCGACGGGCTGCCGAGCGTCGTCGTCGACGGGGCGACGCCACGAGGCTTGGTGTCCGCGGCGGCCGACTCCCCGCTCTCCTTCCCGGTGAAGTACCCGGCGCCGAAGCAGCCGGCCCCCACCACGACGAGCGCGACGATCACACCGATGATCAGTGGTAACAGGCTGCGCTTCGGTGCGGGCGCTGGCGGCGGGAACCCGGACGGCGCTCCGAACGTGCCGGGCGGTGTTCCTGCGGCTCCCGGTGCCCCGCCGAAGTTGGGCGGCGGCGGCAGGGACGAGGTCGGGTAGCCCGACGCCGGGGCGTCCGGATACGAAGGGAACCCGGCAGCCGGGAAGTTCGACGTGGGCGGCGCAGCCGGGAAACTCGCCGTCGGCGAGTAGCCCGAGGACGGCGAGGCCGGCGCACCGGAAGCCGGCATCCCCGACGAAGGCGGGGCCGACGCGGGGTAGGCCGCCGGTCCGGACGGGTAGTAAGGATCGGCTCCTGATGTGGGGGGTTGCACCCGGCTCACTCCAGATCGAGAGACGGAGGGGTCTGCGCCGGCTGGCAGCCTACAGTGTGGAGACCAGCAGGATTTATCGGAACCGAGACCGGGAAGACGCGACGGATGAACGTCAACGAGCTGCTCACCGAGGGTTACGGCCGCCTGCCGGACCTCGTCCGCTCCGCCGTCGAGGGCCTCAGCCCGGAGCAACTGCGCTGGGCGCCGGCCGAGGGTGCGAACTCGATCGGCTGGCTGGTCTGGCACCTGACCCGGGTCCAGGACGATCACGTGGCCGAAGTGCTGGGACAGGAGCAGGTGTACGCGACCGGCGACTGGCCGGGGCGCTTCGGGCTGTCCGACCCGACCGACACCGGCTACGGCCACTCCCCCGCCCAGGTCGCGGCCGTGCGGCCGGAGAGCGACCAGGTGCTGATCGACTACTACGAAGCGGTCGCCGCCCGCACGAACAAGTTCCTCGCCGGCCTGTCCCCCGCCGACCTGGACTGGGTGGTCGACGAGCGCTGGGACCCGCCGGTCACGCTCGGCGTCCGCCTGGTGAGCATCCTCGACGACGACACCCAACACGTCGGCCAGGCCGCGTACGTGCGCGGGCTGCTGCCCTAGGGCGGACCGATGGAGGCGGACCGGGATCTGATCCACCAGGTGCTCACCGAAGAGCGCGTGGACACCGCGGCCCAGATCAGCGCGCTCACCGCAGACCTCGACGGGATCATCGAGGCGGCCGCGATGGTCGCCACCGACGACGAGCACGACCCGGAGGGCACCACGATCGCGTACGAGCGGGCGCACACGGCGTCGCTGCTGTCGGCCGCGGTGACCCGCCTCGGTGAGCTGGACCGCGCGCTGGCCCGGCACGCGGCCGGCGACTACGGCCGGTGCGAGTCCTGCGGTGGCCCGATCGCGCCCGAGCGCTTGGTCGCACGCCCCGCCGCCACCACCTGCATCACCTGCGCGCGCGCCTGATCGCACCCAACCGCGGGCCGCCGCCACCACCTGCATCACCTGCCCGCGCGCCTGATCGCACGCGACCACATGCAGCAGCGCCCGCCGGCTGAATTGTCGTAGGCGGTGGCTACGGTTCGGCACACATCGATCAAGGGAGTACCGCGTGCCGTTGCCCGCCGCCGACAGCCACGACGTCATCGAGGTCCGTGGAGCGCGCGTGAACAATCTGCGCGACGTCTCGCTCGACGTGCCCAAACGTCGCCTCACGGTCTTCACCGGCGTCTCCGGCTCCGGCAAGTCGTCGCTGGTGTTCGGGACGATCGCCGCGGAGTCGCAGCGCCTGATCAACGAGACCTACACCGCGTTCCTGCAGTCGTTCATGCCGAGCATCGGCCGGCCCGACGTCGACGCGCTGCGCAACCTCTCCGCGGCGATCATCGTCGACCAGGAACGGATGGGCGCGAACTCCCGCTCGACGGTCGGCACCGCCACCGACGCCCTTACGATGCTGCGGATCGTGTTCAGCCGCCTCGGCACCCCGCACGTCGGCACGTCCAGCGCGTTCAGCTTCAACCTTCCCGAGGGCATGTGCACGGAGTGCGAGGGCATCGGCAAGGTCTCGACGATCGACGTCGCCGAGCTCGTCGACGAGACGAAGTCGCTGAACGAGGGCGCGATCACCGTTCCGAACTTCACGCCGGACTCCTGGTACTGGCGGGCGTACCCGGAGTCCGGCCTGGTCGACCCGGATCTGAAGGTGCAGGACTTCAGCCCGCAGATGCGGGAGGACTTCCTCTTCAAACCGGCCACCAAGATGAAGCTGGGCGGGATCAACACCACGTACGAGGGCCTGGTGGTGAAGGTCAAGCGCCTCTTCATCGACAAGGGCAGCGAGAGTACCCAGCCCCACGTCCGGGCGTTCGTCGAGCGCGCGGTGACGTTCGCACCGTGCCCGGCCTGCGGTGGCGCCCGGCTCAACCCGGCCGCGCTGGAGTCGCGGATCGCCGGGAAGAACATCGCCGAGTGCGCGGCGATGCAGATCAGCGACCTGGCTGACTTCGTGCGCGCGATCGACGAGGAGTCGGTGGCCCCGCTGCTGGCCACGCTCCGCCAGACGCTGGACTCGCTGGTCGAGATCGGACTCGGCTACCTCAGCCTGGATCGCGAGTCGGGCACGCTCTCCGGCGGCGAGTCGCAGCGGGTCAAGATGATCCGGCACCTCGGGTCGAGCCTGACCGACATCACCTACGTCTTCGACGAGCCCACCGTCGGCCTGCACCCGCACGACATCCAGCGGATGAACGACCTGCTCCTGCTGCTGCGCGACAAGGGCAACACGGTGCTGGTCGTGGAGCACAAGCCCGAGGTCATCGCGATCGCCGACCACGTCGTCGACCTCGGTCCTGGCGCCGGCCCGCACGGTGGAACCCTCTGTTACGCCGGTGACCTGGCCGGGCTCCGCGCGTCCGGCACGCTCACCGGACGACACCTCGACCACCGGGTGACGCTGCGGGAGAACGTCCGGAAGCCCACCGGGCACCTGCCGATCAGGAGCGCGGCCCAGCACAACCTGAAGAACGTCGACGTGGACATCCCTCTGGGCGTGCTCACGGTCGTCACCGGCGTCGCCGGCTCCGGCAAGAGCTCGCTGATCCACGGCAACCTGACAGGGCAGGAGGGCGTGGTCGTCGTCGACCAGTCGGCGATCCGCGGCTCGCGGCGCAGCAACCCGGCGACCTACACCGGCCTGCTCGACCCGGTGCGCACCGCGTTCGCCAAGGCCAACGGTGTGAAGGCGGCGCTGTTCAGCGCGAACTCGCAAGGCGCCTGCCCGAAGTGCAACGGGATCGGGCTGATCTACACCGACCTCGCGATGATGGCCGGCGTCGCGACCGTCTGCGAGCAGTGCGAGGGCAGGCGGTACACGCCCGAGGTGCTCGGCTACACCCTGCGCGGCAAGAACATCGGCGAGGTGCTCGCGATGCCGGTAGCGGAGGCCCGTGAGTTCTTCGCCGAGGGTCCCGCGTCGGCGCGGGCCATTCTCGCGCGGCTGGACGACGTCGGGCTGGGCTATCTGGGCCTGGGCCAGCCGCTGACCACCCTCTCCGGCGGTGAACGCCAGCGGCTGAAGCTGGCGATCCGGATGGCGGAGAAGGCCGTCACGTACGTCCTGGACGAGCCCACCAGCGGGCTGCACCTGGCCGATGTGGACCAGTTGCTCGGCCTGCTCGACCGCCTCGTCGACGACGGCAACACGGTGATCGTCATCGAGCACCACCAGGCCGTGATGGCGCACGCCGACTGGATCGTCGACCTCGGGCCGGGCGCCGGTCACGACGGCGGCGAGGTCGTGTTCACCGGGACGCCGGCCGAGCTGGTGCGGGCCGGGAAGACCCTCACCGCCACACATCTCCGGACCTACCTGGAGCGCTAGCGCTACCGTGTGCGCGATGAGCCGCGCGCGCCTCGGGTGGTTGCTGCTGGCACCTGGCTTCGTCGCGCTGCTCTGGACCTACCTGATCCCGACCGGCACGACGCTCGGGAACTCGGTGTGGCGGCAGCCCGCCGGGAGCGAATGGCGCCTGACTCCCAGCGGGACGGCCGAACGCGTCGAACCGCTCGAGGGCCGGCTGAACCTGGGCAACATCGAATACGTCCTCAGCTCGTCCTATCCGGAGCAGCTGGGACGCTCCGTGTTGCTCGCCGTGGTGCCGCTCGTCCTGACCCTGCTGGTGGCGCCACTGCTGGCCATGGCGGCGCAGCGCACCGGCCGGGGTGGGCGCCTGTTCACCCGGGTGCTGATCTCGGTGCCGCTGGCCGGCTACGCCCCGGTGGCCTACCTGATCGCCTGGACGTTCGGAAACACCGACGGTCGTGTCGACCGGGATCCGTCGCCGCTGGTCGCGGCGGCGGTGTGCTCGCCCGGGCCGGTGCTCGCCGTGGCGGTGACGCTCTACCTGGCGGCGTTCCGAAGGACCGGCGCGAGGCCCGGCCGTGGGCCGCGGGAACGCGCGGCGTACGTCGTCGGGGGCGTGCTGGCGCTCGCCGTGCTGGCGGTGGCGATCCAGAGTTTCACCGCCCGGCACGTGGCGGGGGGTGCGCAAGTCCCCCGACGCGGTCCGACGGGTCTGCTGCCGGCGGCGGTCCAGGCCAGCACGCACCTCCAGCCGGTGCTCTCGACGATGATGCTCGTCCCGCTGGCGGCGCTCGGGCTGCTCGCGATGTGGCTGTTGCTCGCGGCCCGGACCCGGATCGACCTCGCTCCGCCATCCCTGCCCGACCGGCGCCACCCCGGCTGGTGGCTCGTGCTGATCGTCGCGCTGGTGCTGTTCGCGGCCGTCGTCGTGGTGGCCGCGCTGCCGTGGCTGCGGACGCTGGACGACGACCCCGGCGCCGGAGACTTCTCCGCGGCCGAGATCTACCGGGACACCTGGTTACCGCCGCTGCTCTCCGCCGTGGTGAGCGTGCTGGTGGCGGCGGGCAGCGGGTACGCGCTCGGCGTCCTGCGGCCGCTGGGCGAGCGGAGCACCTCGCTGCTGTGGCTCTTCGCCCCCTGGTTGTTCGTCGGGGTGGGGCCGCTCGCGTTCGCCTACCGCGACCGGGCCGAGGGCGCCCAGCAGGCCGACACGTGGTTCGACCTGGTTCCACCGGTGTGGATATCGATCCCCGCGCTGGTGGTCTTCACACTGTTCTTCCGCGCCCGGCGCGCCGACACCGCCCCGGTGCGGTCGGCACTGCCGCTGATCGGACTCGCCGTCCTCGCGCACTGGATGCTGGGCGCCCAGGATCTGCTCTGGCCCGGGCTGGTCGGCGACAACCTCGCCGCGCCGGTGCTCGCGTTCGGAACCGCTGCGCTGGGTCAGAGCCTGGAGCTCACGCTCGGACTCGGCATGATCCTCCCGCTGCCGGTGTTCCTCGTCCTGTTCGCGCTCGTCGTGACCGCCCAGGTCGGGTACCTCGACCGGCTGACGATCCGCACCGGCCACGGCTCCGAGGAGCGCACGTCGCCCGACGGACCGGGCCCCGCGGAGTTCAGGCCGTCGGCGCGGGGATCCGGACCGTGAACTGGCAGCCGCAGTCGGTGTTGTCCACGGCGATCCGCCCGCCGTGGACCTCGACCAGCCCGTGCGCGATCGCCAGGCCGAGCCCGCCTCCGGAGCCGAGCGGGTCCTCCGGCGCGGACGGCGTCCGCGCACTCTCGCCGCGGAACGCGGTGTCGAAGACGCGCGGCAGGTCCGCGATCGGAATCCCGCCGCACTCGTCGCTCACCGCGACCCAGCCTCCGTCGTCGTCGCTGCCGCCGACGACCGTGACGACGCCCTCGGCCGGGGTGTGCCGGATCGCGTTCACCAGCAGGTTCGCCAGCACCCGCCCGAGCTCCGGCTCGCTCGCCCGGACCACTCCGTACGGCGAGGGGTCGGCGACCAGCCGCACGCCCTTGGCCTTGGCGACCGGCGCGGCGCTGGCGACCGCGTCCGAGACCACCTCTCCGAGCGGCACCTCGCCGAGCGTCAGCTGGAGCGCCCCCGCGTTGATCCGGGACAGTTCGAACAGGTCGTCGACCAGCTCGGCGATCCGGTCGGCCTCCAGCCGGATCCGCCGGTGGTAGTCGGTTCTCTCGTCGGCCTCGATGACGCCGTCCTCCAGCGCCTCGGCCATCGCACGCAGGCCGGCCAGCGGCGTCCGCAGGTCGTGCGAGACCCAGGCAACCACCTCGCGGCGGCTGCGCTCCAGCGCCTGCTCCCGCGCGCGGGCTTCGGCCGCCCAGACGCTCGCCCTGGCCAGCCGACGCCCGGCGAGCAGCGAGAACCCGAGGCTGACGACGCCCGCCACGGCCAGCACGACACCGAGCACGCCGAGGTCGTGGGCGCTGAGGAACATCGCCTCGGCCACCACGACCACCGCGGTGACCACCGACGTGACCGTGACCGTGACCAGCATGCACAGGTGCGCGGTGACCGAGCGTCCGCGGAGGAACCGCAACCCGAGCAGGCCGGCCACCGCCACCGCACCGGACGACCCGAGCGCCAGCCCACTCACGATCAGCAGGTCAGGCATCAGCCACCGGCCCGTTCG
This sequence comes from Cryptosporangium minutisporangium, assembly GCF_039536245.1. Lineage (NCBI taxonomy): Bacteria > Bacillati > Actinomycetota > Actinomycetes > Cryptosporangiales > Cryptosporangiaceae > Cryptosporangium > Cryptosporangium minutisporangium. The sequence goes on from NZ_BAAAYN010000047.1 coordinate 155,008, forward strand.
TAGCGGTAGCCGACGCCCCACGCGGTGACGATCCGGGACGGGTGCGCCGGGTCCTCCTCGACCTTCTCCCGCAGCCGACGCACGTGGACGGTCACCGTCGACTGGTCGCCGACGCTCCAGCCCCACACCTGCTGGAGCAGGTCGGCCCGGCCGAACACCCGCCCGGGATGGCGGAGGAAGTGCGCCAGCAGATCGAACTCGCGGACGGTGAGCGCGAGCGGCCGCCCGGCCAGGAACGCCGACCGCGCCGCCGGGTCCACCTGCAGGTCGCCGTCGACGAGCAGCACGGGGGTCTCGGCGGCCGGCCGGTGTGGGGCTCGGCGCAGCACCGATTGCACGCGCAGTGCCAGCTCCCGCGGGGAGAACGGCTTGGTGACGTAGTCGTCGGCACCGATCTCGAACCCGACCACCCGGTCGGCCTCCTCGCCCAGCGCGGTCAGCATCACCACCGGCACGTCCGAGGAGGCCCGCAGCCGGCGGCAGACCTCCAGGCCGGACATCCCCGGCAGCATCAGGTCGAGGACCACCAGGTCCGGTTGCTGCTCGGCCGCGAGGCGGAGCGCGGCTGGGCCTCGCCGGCCCGCGCGACCGCGAAACCGGCCCGCTCCAGGTAGCGGCTCACGACCTCGCTGACCGTCGGGTCGTCGTCGACGACGAGCACGCGGTGGCCGGTCGGCGCGGAAGGCTGGTCCACGCACCGCAGGGTAGGCGCCCGCTCGGCGGCTGCCGAGCGCGCCGGGGACGCCGTACGAGAATCGTAAGAACGAGCGCGAACGACGCGGAGCGGCGGGCGGGGCGATCCCCGCGACGTTGACGCTGTGCAGGACCTCGCCGGTGCGGCCCGGCCAGGCCACGACGCCGCGGTCGCGCCGGCCATGTTCCCGGCGAAGAGGTGCAGCCCGCCGAGCTGGACGCCGGCGTTCCGGATCGAGCGGACGAAGCGGTCGGCGTCGGACGAGGTCCGTCCGGTATGCATTCTGTATGCAGTATCCGCGATCAGCTCACTGCGCTGGTGTCATCCGTGGCCGGGATGGGGCATTCGCGGAGGACGCTCCAGCCGAGCACTCCGGTGACTTGTGTGAGTTTGCTCCCGAGGGCGACGCCGCGGTCGGCGACGTGGCAAGTGTGCACGCCGTTGTCGTGGCCGCTGTTGCGCATCTTCAGGACGTTGAGGACGCGGCCGATCTGGGCGCAGTGTTCGATATAGCGGATCTGGACGACGTTGTGGAAGAGAAACATGAGGCCGGCCAGGGGCTCTTCCATCGGCCCGAAGGTTCTGGTCTCGCTGGTGACCCAGAGGGAAGCCCCGGCGGCGCGGACGATGCCCAGGAGACTGCGTAGATAGGCGGGAAACCGGTCGGCCTCGCGTGCGGCGCGGGCCATCTCGGCCAGGCTGTCGATCACGATCCGAGTGGTCGTGCCGTCGGCGAGACGGTGACGGATCACCGCCGCCAGGACGTCGAGCTCGAGTCTGCCTACCGGCACGTGGGAAATGACCAGGTGGTCGCTGGCTCGAGCGGCTTCGAAGTCCCAGCCGAACCTGCCCGCCATGTCTACCAGTTGGTCGACGGTGTCCTGGAAGGTGATGTAGAGGCAACGCTCGCCGCTGGCCAGGCCTTCGGCGACGAAGTTGAGACAGCCGATGGTCTTACCCACGCCGGACGGCCCCAGGACGAGAGTGGCATCAGCGTGCGGTATCCCGCCGCCCATCAACGCATCCAGGCCCGGAATCCCCGACGGGACGCGCCGACCCTTGGACGCCGCGCCTTCGGGCAGGAACGACTCGACTCGGGGATACACCTGGAGACCGTCAGCAGTGATCTGCACCGTGTGAGCGCCGCTGAGATGGTTGGTGCCCCGCATCTTGACCACCCGTAGGGTGCGCCGGTCGACGGGCTCGCGGGGCTGGTGCGACAGGTGCACGATGCCGTCGGCGAGGGCGAACTCCACCCCGGTCTGCATCTCCTCGGCGGTGTACTCACCCAGCAGCAGTAGCACCGCCCCGCTATGAGCGACCCGGCTGGTCAGGTCGTAGAGCGCCATCCGCAGGGCATGGTCGCTGACGAAGTCCCGCAGCATCTTGGTGCTGTCGATCACCACCAGCACCGGCTCGTCCTCGAGGGCCCGGCGGACCACCTCGTCGATCAGCGGTTCGAGGTCATCGGTGCCGCTTCCGCGCAGCATGTCACCCAGGTGCACGTACTCGACCTCGCGACCCAGGGTCGCGGGATCGAAGAACGCAAACCCGCGCAGGTGCTCGACTAGTTTGGAATGCGGCTCGGAGAGGGTCGTGTAGTAGACGGCTTTGCGCTCGACGGTGGCGTTGGCGAAACAGATCTGCTGCGCCAGGATCGTCTTACCCGATCCGGGCGGCCCGGCCAGGACCACCACCGACCCCGCCAGTAGGCCACCACCGAGGATCAGATCCAGGTCCGCCAACCCGGTCGACAGCCGCGTCACTGGCCCTCACGCCCCTTCTGGAGTAGGCCATCGACCGCTGCGAGTAGCTCGGCGCGCCGGTAAGGCTTCGCCAGCACGGCGTCAGCGTCGGCCGCCAGCTGCCAGTCGCCGCTGACCGCCAGGATCGGAATGGCTGCGGTCGCTGGGTCGTCGTGCAACCGTCGGATGAGTTCGACGCCGCCCATCACCGGCATCATCATGTCGGTCACCACCAGGTCCGGTGGCGCCTCGTGCACCGACGCTAGAGCGGTAGCACCGTTCCCCGCCTCAGCGACCTGATGACCAGCCCGCGTGAAGAAGAGCCGCAGGAGGTACCGCAGATCCGGCTCGTCATCGACCACCAGGATCATGCCCATCGAATCCGCCCGTTCGCCACGGCAGAGTCTCCGCGGACTCAGCCCCGACCAGGATAACTACACAAGGCGCCTTAAACGGATATTTCCTCATCGTGACGGCCGGGGATAGAACGGACTTGGGTGTCGTTCGGCGCCCCTCAGACCGCGCCGGATGCCTCGGCTGGGGATCCGGGGGGCGCCGTGGTTGGGGTCTCGGCTTCGAGCAGATCGCGACGCGGCAGTGCAGCGGCGATCGGAGGGTCCGAATACGACATACGCACCCCGGCTCGGCCCAGTTTGAAGGCGATGGTCTCGGACAGCGTTCACCCCACCCGGACAGATGCTCGGCGGCTACGGCAAGGAGGTCCGGTATCCCGCGGACATCGGCCCGGCCCTGCGAAGGGCCCCGAGAGTCTGGATCGCCGAGCCTGATCAGCGTCTGGATCGACCTCGACGTCGATCGTTACCCTCCGAGCCATGCAACGCCGCGGATCTGTGCTCGGTATCGACTTCGGAACGGTGAACACGGTCGCGGCGCTCCGCCACGCCGACGGCCGCACCGAGATGTTGGTGTTCAACGGCTCGCCGCTGCTGCCGTCCGCGGTCCACTTCGGGCCCGCCGGGCAGTTCCTGACCGGCCGGGACGCCCAGCACGCCGCCCAGGTACGGCCTGAGGGCTGCGAACCGCACCCGAAGCGGCGGATCGACGACGGCACGGTGGTGCTCGGTGGGCGCGAACTGCCGGTGACCCACCTCGTCGCTGCGGTGCTCGCTCGGGTGATGGACGAGGCGCGGCGGATCGCCGGAGAGGAGCCCGGCCACGTCGTCCTCACCTACCCCGCGACCTGGCACCAGCCCCGACAGGAGGTGCTGGAGCAGGCGGCGGTGCTCGCCGGGGTCCCCGTCCCCGTGCTGGTGCCGGCGCCGGTGGCCGCGGCCGCCAGTTTCCTGACGCTGACCCGCATCCCTCTCGACGACGGGCGCGGCGTCGTCGTCTACGACGTCGGCAGCGGCACGCTCGATGCCACGGTCGTCCGGCGGACCGCGGGCAGGCTCGCGGTCGCCGCAGCGGAGCACGTCGCCGATCCAGACGGACCGGACATCGACCCGACCGTCAGCGCGACGGACACCGCGGTGCGTGCCGCGGGCCTGCCACCGGCCGGGATCGCGGGAATCTTCCTGGTCGGCGACGTGCGCCGGATGCCGCTCGCGGCCCCACTGCTACACCAGCGGTTCGGGATCGCGCCGACGGTCGCCGCGAACCCCGAGTTCGTGGTGGCGCAGGGCGCGGTCGCCGTCGACCTGCTCAGCCCCACAGCCCCGGGCCCGGAGAACCCGGCCGGGACCCCCGTCCCGGGTCAGGTTCCGCACGCCTACCCGGCGAAGCCGTCCGGGCTGGGCGCGCCGGGGTTCCGACCACCGTCCTCGCGGAGGACCACCGCCGCCTGGACGGCCGCAGTGCTCGCGGCGACCACCGTGGTGGTGGTCCTGGTGTCCGTCCTGATCGTGCAGTTCGCCGGCGACGACGGAGGCACAGCCGACGCGGCGGGCACTCCGAGCGCCACCGAAGCCACGACCACTGCGAGGAGCCGTGTCCCGGCGTCCGGACCCACGAACTGCACCTATCTGGCCGCCGACGACAGCAACGGCAGGGTCAAGGAGGTCGGGCGGCCGCCGGCGACGGACGTCCCGACGACCGGGACCCGCACCGCGACGATGGTGACGAGCCTCGGCACGATCGAGTTCACGATCGACCGGACTGCGGCGCCTTGCACCGCCAACAGCTTCGCGTACCTGGCCGGGAAGCGCTTCTACGACCGTACCTCGTGCCACCGGCTGGTGACGCAGACGATCTATGTGCTGCAGTGCGGAGATCCGTTCGGCGACAGCACCGGCGGCCCGAGCTACCGGTACGGCACCGAGAACCTCCCCACCGACCGGGAATCGCGGTACCCGGCCGGCACGGTCGCGATGGCGACGACGACGGAGCCGAACTCGGTCGGCAGCCAGTTCTTCATCGTCTACCAGGGCTTCGACGATGCCTTGCTGGATCCGCTATACACCGTGGTGGGCACGGTCACCAAAGGCCTGGACCTGATCCTGGAGGCCGCGGAGGCGGGCGTCGTGGAGCCTGGCGCGTTCGGCCCGGGTGACGGCAAGCCCAAGCGTCCCGTGGACGTCACCTCGCTGCGGGTGGCGTAGGGAGCAGGCGCCCTTCTCGACCGGGGCGTCGACGGGGGCGTAGGACACGAATCGAACCCCTCGGCATCCGTGACCGTCATAAGCTCACGCGCGACCTCGTCACCGAGCACTGGAGAGGTTCATGGGCCCGGACGCCGCTCAGCCCGCCGCCGCGCCATCCGACGAGCCGGCCGGGGTACGCGAGCAGCCCTCGGCCGCGCCGCCGAGCCGGGTCGTGACGGCGGCCGGCGCCCGAGGCCTCGGGGACTTCGACCGGGTCGCCACCGGTACGAACCCGATCGTGAACTTCCTCGGGTTCCTGGTCTTCGCCGGGCTGCTGTTCGGCGTCGCCTGGGGGCTCTCCTGGATGGGTCGCATGTGGGCGGCCCGGATCGTCGCGATCCTCTGGATCCTGGTGATCTTCGGCGCGCTGTTCGTCGTCGGGTACGCCTTCCTCCAGCTGCTCAGCGGCTTCCGCGCGGTGTACGTGTTCCGCAACGGCCTGGTCTGGACGCACAACCGCGACGTCCAGGCCGCGACCTGGACCGAGGTCGACCGCATGGTGACCACGGCCGTGCAGGGCAAGGACCCGCACGAGGCCGTGATCCACCTGCTCGACGGGCGGCAGACGCGCGTCGAGTTCACCGCCGAGAACGAGGGTGTCCGGGAACAGCTCGCTGAGACGCTCACCCGCTGGCAGCGGCCGGTCGACTTCGAGATCGCCGGGTTCACGGAGAAGGACGAGGAGCGGCAGGCGTACCGGGGCGCCGCGGCCGTCCTCGGCGTCGCCGGGCTGTTCGCGGCTCTCTTCTTCAGCTTCGTCACCAACCGGGGCTTCGGGCTGCCGATCGGCTTCTCGCTCGTCGGCGGCTTCCTCACCGTCGCGCTGGTCCTCGCCGGACTGGCGCTGCGGTTCCCGCCGCTGCGTATCGTCGCCGGGATCTTCGCTGGGATCGCGGGACTGTGCCTGATGGTCGAGGTGAACCGCTGGACCGACGTGCACTTCGTCGTGGTGACCGGCGCCGTGATCGCGTTCGAGGCCGCGCTGGTCAGCATCTGGCGGACGCTGCACCGGCAGCTGCCCGCTCCCCGCTGGTTCGGACGCCGCCGGAGCTTGGCGAAGTCCAACGGCTGGCGCTACCTGGACACCGCTGAGATCCCCGTGCCCGGCCCGAAGTCGATCGCGCACCTGATCGGGGTCCCCACCGGCGCCACGACCACCACCGGCGAGGGCGTACTCGTCGCCACCGTGAACGGTATCGAGTGCACGGTCTACGACCGGGCGCGCCGGCGTCCGCTGATGGGCGATCCGGTGCTGACGGTGTGGCAGGTCCCGCTGCCTGCCACGGTGCCCTACGCCACGCTCAAGGAACTCTCGATGCGCGACATCTCGCTCGACGAGCGCGGCGACGTGCACATCTTCGAGCCGACCCCGCCGACCCGCGCCGCACAAATCCTGGACCGGGTCATCGAGACGATCCCGGCGCAGGTCCACCCCGACTGGTGGATCGAGGGCCGCTACCTCTGCCTCGCCGAGAGCGTGGCCCCGTCCGCGACGACGATCGCTCGGCGGGCCAATTACCTGACCTACCTCGCAACCCAAACCCCGTGGCAGCAACTGGCCGATCCCGCGGTCTGGCAGCCGACCGAGCCGACCCGCTGGGACGACGACTCGGTGTTCGCACCGGCGGTCGTCGAGGCGCTGCGCCTGGCCTGCGAGGGGCGGTTCCCCGGCAGTGACCTGCACACCGCCGAGACGCTCGGCGCGCTGATCCGGGCCGACCCTTCCGCCGGCTGGGACCGTGTCTGGCAGCTGACCGGCCCACCGGAGAGCCTCAAGCTCGAGAGCGGGGTCTTCCGCACGATCGACCCCCGCCGTTCCGACAGCGCTCCCCGGCCCGCGTACCGGGGCGACGCCCTGTTCTCGCCGGAGCTGGCCAGGGCCCTACTGGTGGCCCAGGCGATCCGCGAGCGGTACGGCCTCCTGGTGATCACCACCGGCGTGCTCGCGCTCGGGCTGGTGGGGTTCCGCGGTGCGGGGGCGACCGAGGCGCTGCTCGCCGGAGGCCGGCTCAGCCACGAGCAGTTACTGGCCGAGGTGCAAGCGGCTCTCCTCGGGACGCCCCTCGACGACCTCCGCACGATCGTCCCCGCCGCACCGAACTAGGGCCCGTGTCCCGCCCCTACCGGGTGTACTTCGCGCGAGCGGTCGACGAGCTGTCGCGGCCGGCGGTCCTGGCTCAGGGCGCGACGCTGGCCGCGCGTCTGCGGCCGCTCGGCGCGGAGCTGGTCGATCCGGTCGCCGTCTGGGATCTGAGTCCGCTCGATCCCTCGCCGGGCGATCTCGTGGCCTCGGATCTCCGCACGCTGCGCACCTGCGACGCAGTCCTGATGGACATGACGATCCCGAACCGCAACTACATCGGTTGCGTCTGCGAGCTGACTTACGCGTACCTCTGGGAGATCCCGTCCGTTGTCTGGGTCGGCGACACCGGGTACGAACGACGACCGTGGCTGCGCTTCCACGCCACTGCAATCGTCCCGGACGAACACCGAGCGGTACAGGAGCTTGGCACGCTACTGCGGTCAGGTCGGCGGCCCCCGCCGACCCAGTAGCAGTTGAACGAAGAGCAGAAGCACCGGAAAGATCATGCTGAGCGCGTACTCGTGCCAGGCCAACCGCCCGAGCCAGACCAAGGCACCGCCGAGCAGCACTACGACGCCGAGCAGTCCGACGGCCCATCGCCGCGCCAACCACCGGGCTCCGTCACCGATCGCTGCCCGGGCGAGCACCGCCGTGGCCGGCCGGTTCCGTCCTCGCTGCAGCAACACCGTGCTCGGAGACAGAACGCGCAGCACGTCCGTCGACCCGCCGGGGACGAGTCGGCGGACGTCCGCGAGCGCCTCGAGGAACGGCCACACGGTCCACATCGACCGGCTCGCGACGCTGTCCCCGCCGGGCCACCGTCCGTCCAGGCTTTGGGTGGCGAGGATCGTCCGAACACTCTGCACGACGAGATCGAGCCGCACCCCGTCCGGCGCGCGGGTCAGCGCGGAGAGTGCATACGGAAGACCGGGATGCCACACCGTGCTCTGCCAGGTGAAACCCTTGACGTTGTCCTCCGCCAGCGACACGTTGTACTCCTCAGTCCTCGCGTCCTCGTCGTGGATGCGGCCAGTCTTCACGTTCCCGGCGAGCCAGGCGTATCCCGCCGCGAGTGCGTCGGTCACGTCCTCGCGCCGGCGCCGCAGCTGCAGGTCGGCGAGGGTCGTGAGCACGATCGCGGTATGGGTCACGGTCGGTGGTCCACCCGGCACCTCGCCCCACGCCCGGGCCCGGAGATCACGGCTCTGGAGCAACCACTCGACGCCGGACCGCACACCTGGGTCGAACGGCTCCGCAACCGTCAAGGCGCGGATCGCCATGGCCGTCAGCCAGATCCGGGAGGACTGCCCCCGGAACGATCCCCAGCCGCCGTCAGCGTTCTGATTGAAGAGCAGCCAGCGACCGGCACGGCGAAGGTCCGGACCGTCGGCCGCGAACGCGAGACCGGCCCGGTGCAGCAGCCACGTCACCAGGGCCGTCGCCTCAGTCACCGGTCGGCCGACGCTGGTGTTCACCGCCCAGCCGCGGTCGAGCGTCGGATCTGCGGCCGTGATCTGACGTTCGCGGAGGAACGCGAGCGCAGCCGGGAGGGGGTCGAAGTCTCGCCCGAACACGAGGAAGGCGGCGAGCCCGGCTGCGGTCGCGGACGGTCCCGGCTGATCGGCGTCGAGCCGGTGATACCAACCGGCACTTCCTGGGCTGCTCCGGTACGTGTGCCGCAGCAGCCCGAGCGCGCGCTCCACGCAGGCGTCGACCTCGCCGAAGTCGAGAGTGGGTAAGCCTCCGCGATCACTCACTCCACGGAGTGTCTCCTGTGCGGTGCGTGCTGGAGGTCAAAACGAGCGACGTGCGACCAGACGGAGGAAGTGGCTCTGCTCGGGGCTGGCGTACTGCCCGGAGTAGGAGTCGATACGGTCGATCGCCCAGTCGGCCAGCAGGTCCTTGAGTTCGTGCTCGGTGAAGAATCGTCGGATGCGGCCCTTACGCAACCACGTGTGATGCGCGAGCCGGTCTCCCTGGCCGCAGTACGGGTCGTCAACCGACTTGACGACGAGCACCAGCACGCCACCCGGCCGCAGCACACGGGCGGCCTCCAGGCAGATGGCCTGGGTGGTCGGCTCGTCGAAGTACTGGATCGCCAAATGGCTGAAGATCCCGTCGAAGGCCCGGTCCGCATAGGGCAGCGGCTCGACCAGGTCATGGCAGCGGACTCGGCCGTGCGCGTCCGAACCACCGACCCGTCGCAGCGCCTCCCGCGCCTGTCGGACCGCCACCGGCGAATAGTCCAGTCCGTGGGCATCGAGACCGCCCTGGGCAAAGGCGGCGACGTCATGGCCCTGACCGCAGCCGAGGTCCAGCACCCGGCGCGACGCAGACTCGGCGAGCAGGTCGAGGAAGACACGGCGGGACTCGCGGTGGCCCGGATCGTCTCCGGTCGCACCGCGCCGTGCGTGCCAGTCGTTCCAGAACGCGAGTTGATCCGGGAAGTGGACCGAGGTGTTAAGCATGTTCCTCAATCGATCAGGCGCTCGACGCCAGCGTTGGCGGGGATGAACGCGGGGTGCCGCACGGTTCGGATTGAAGCCCCTCGTGGGTCTTACGCAGGTTTTCCCATCCGGGACACACCGCGTAGTCCCATTCCTGCGGCCGCCCGAGTACATGAGCAATGCGACGACGGAAAAACTGGGAGACTCCGGGATCTGAAGCGAGACAGACGGCTCCGCCGGGCTCCTGATACAGGAGATAACCCTCGGCGGAATCACCCGGGGCAGTATGCACCGCCTCAGCTAACGTCGGGTAACAATCCACAGGGAGTTCGAGCGCCGTGAATGAATAGTGGCCGGGAACTATGTGGACGTGCGAGTGCACCAAACAGGCCGACCGGCGCCGACACGCCTCCTCGCACGAACCGTGCTCGAAGAGCGTCGCCGGGCCGAGACAGTCCTCCACCCGACGCCGCACCTCGGTCACGAACTGCAGGAACGTGACCTTGTCCGGACTCGGCAGGCGACGCACGGACGGCGCGTGCCGGGCCGGGGCAGCGAGTACGTAACCGGGCACCAACGACCCCACAGCCGCGATCGCCACCGCGGTACCGTCACGACGAAAAAGCGGCGTGTCGTACCAGGGAAGCGCCTCCCCCTCCTCGCAATAGGCCGCGCAGAACGGACAGTCGTCCAAAGTAGTGCGGTAGTCGATCTCCATCACAGCGGCCCCCACCGTGCGACGAGCATCCCTGCCGCAGCGCGCCACAATTTCGCTGCAAGCAATTACCGGAACGCACCGAGCGTAGCAGTCGGGTCGCTCGACGCAATATTCGCGGAAGATTGACCGTGGAATCGAACGCATGAACACAAAGTCGTGTCACTTTTCACAGTGCACACTCATCCGCTCGCCAGTCACGCTATTCAGGTAGCCCGGATGGCGGAGTCACCAGAAGAGCGGCGACGAGGGCGGCCATCGTCGTCGGATCGCCGTCGGACGGGCGGAGCACCAGGTCCGGTGACTCCGGCGGCTCGTAGGGCGCGTCAACGCCGGTCAAGCCGGGCTCGCCGCGCGCGTAGAGCCCCTTCGGATCGCGCGCCGCACAGACGTCGACCGGGGTGTCCACGAACACCTCGACGAACGGCAGGCCGGCGGCCCGGTGCCCCGCCCGCACCGCGTCCCGGTCGGCGCGGTACGGACTCACCAGCGATACCACGGCCACCGTGCCGGCGTCCGCGAACAGCCTGGCGACCTCGCCCACCCGGCGCACGTTCTCGGCCCGGTCGGCCGGGGTGAAGCCCAGGTCGGCACAGAGCCCGTGCCGCAGGTTGTCCCCGTCGAGCAGGTAGGCGGGGCGCCCGGCGGCGACCAGGCGCCGCTCCAGCTCGACCGCGACCGACGACTTCCCCGACGCCGGCAGTCCGGTGAGCCACACGGTGGCTCCGCGCGATTCACGTTCGGCGCGTGTCACCCCGGAGGCGTGCCACGTCACCGCAGGCGATGTTGTCACCGTCGGCGATGTCACCGAGGGGGACCGGGCCGGCACCGCGGCGGACGATGCGGGCAGGGGCGGAGCCGCCGGTCCGGTGAGCATCCCGGCCGCGACGGTCTCGTTCGTCACCTCGTCGACCAGGATGAAGCCGCCGGTCGCCCGGTTGCGCCGGTACGGGTCGAACGCCAGCGGCTGCTGCGTGTGCAGACGCACCCGGCCGATCTGGTTGAGCCGCAGGTCGGTCGCGGCCGGATCCCGATGCAGCGTGTTCACGTCCAAGCGGTACTCCAATGCGCTGACCTGCGCCCGCGTCTGGAGGGTGGTGTGCCGCAGGACGTACCGGCCACCGACCGTCAGCGCGCTGCGCTCGGCGAACCAGCAGAGCATCGCGTCGAGGTCAGACCCCACGTGCGGCCGGTTCCCCGGCCGGCACAGCAGGTCACCCCGGCCGACGTCGAGGTCGTCGGCGAGTTCCAGCGTGACCGCCTGGGGCGCGAACGCTTCCTCCAGCCGGATGCCGCCCGGCGCCCAGATCGCCCGGACGGTGGTCGCGAACCCGCTCGGTAGCGCGACGACCTCGTCCCCCGCCCGCATGACCCCGCCGCCGAGCGTGCCGGAATAACCGCGGAAGTCCCCGGAGCGGATCACGTACTGCACCGGGAACCGGACGTCGATCAGGTTCCGGTCGGACGCGACGTGGACCTGCTCCAGGTGGTGCAGCAGCGGCAACCCTTCGTACCAGGGCATGTTCACGCTGCGGTGGACGACGTTGTCGCCGTGCAGTGCGGCGACCGGGATGACGCTGAGGTCGTGCACGTCCAGCCGGGCGGCGAAGCGCTCGAAGTCGGCGCTGATCTCGTCGAACCGCTCGGCGGAGAACCCGACCAGGTCCATCTTGTTGACGCAGAGCACCACGTGCGGGACGCCGAGCAGGCTGGCCAGGAACGCGTGCCGCCGCGACTGCTCGGTCAGCCCCTTCTCCGCGTCCACCAGGATCAGCGCCAGGTCCGCGTTGGACGCCCCGGTCACCATGTTCCGGGTGTACTGGACGTGGCCCGGCGTGTCGGCGACGACGAACGAGCGCTTCGGCGTCGCGAAGTAGCGGTAGGCGACGTCGATCGTGATGCCCTGCTCGCGCTCCGCCCGCAACCCGTCGGTGAGCAGCGCGAGGTTGAGTTCCTCACCGCGGTCGCGGCTGGCCTGCTCGACCGCGGCGAGCTGGTCGGTGAACGTCGACTTCGAGTCGTAGAGCAGCCGGCCGACCAGCGTGGACTTGCCGTCGTCGACGCTGCCGGCGGTGGCGATGCGCAGGGTCCTGGGTGCGCGCGACATCAGAAGTACCCCTCCCGCTTGCGGTCTTCCATGCCGGCCGCGGAGATCCGGTCGTCGGCCCTGGTCGCGCCGCGCTCGGTGATCCGGCTGGCGGCGATCTCGGCCACCACGTCGTCCGGGGTGGCGGCCGTCGACGTGACGCAGCCGGTGCAGGTGGCGTCGCCGACCGTGCGGAACCGGACCGTGGCCTCGGCGGGCTCCTCGCCGTCGAGCAGCGTCAGGAACCGGGTGTGCGCGAGCAGCATGCCGTCCCGGGCGACGACCGGCCGGCGGTGCGCGTAGTAGAGCGACGGCAGCGCGATGCCCTCGTCCCGGATGTAGCGCCAGATGTCCAGCTCGGTCCAGTTCGACAGCGGGAACACCCGGATGTGCTCGCCGGGGCGGTGGCGGCCGTTGTAGAGATTCCACAGCTCCGGGCGCTGCCCGCGCGGGTCCCACTGACCGAACCGGTCGCGGAAGCTGAACACCCGCTCCTTCGCCCGCGCTTTCTCCTCGTCCCGCCGGGCGCCACCGAACACCGCGTCGAACCGGTGCTCGGCGATCGTCCGCAGCAGGGTCGTCGTCTGCAGGCGGTTGCGGCTGGCGGCCGGTCCGTGTTCCTCGACCGCGGCTCCGCTGTCGATGTCGTCCTGGACCTTCCCGACGATCAACCGGACGCCGAGCCGCTGCACGGTCTCGTCCCGGAAGGCGATGACCTCGTCGAAGTTGTGGCCGGTGTCGACGTGCAGGACACCGAACGGCAGCGGAGCGGGCGAGAAGGCCTTCACCGCGAGGTGCAGCATCACGACGGAGTCCTTGCCCCCGGAGAACAGCAGCACCGGACGCTCGAACGTCGCCGCGACCTCACGGACGATGTGGACCGACTCGGCCTCCAGCGCCTCCAGGTGCGTCATCTCATACGTTCCGGTCGTCATGGTCTCCTCCGGGAAGAGCGTGGCCTTCCGAATTAGAACAGGTTCTTGTGCTGAGGTGAAGTAAGCGGGAGGCTGTGGGGCATGGAGAGCCGCACACTCGACTACCTGCTCACGCTGGAGGACCTCCGCCAGCTGAAGTACCGCTACCTGCGTAGCGTCGACCACAAGTTGTGGGACGAGCTAGCCGACACGCTGACCGAGGACGCGGTCGCGGACTACGGCACGCCCGCGATGGGCGGTGACAACCTATTACTGACCGGCCGGACCGCGATCGTGGAGTTCATGCGGAAGAACCTCGGCCCCGGGCTGATCAGCGTTCACCTGGCGGGGCAGCCCGAGCTCTCGGTGAACGGCGATCAAGCGACCGGCACCTGGGGGTTCTCCGACCTGATCATCGCGCCGGAGTACAAGGTCGTCATCCAGGGCGCCGCCTTCTACGAGGACACCTACCGGCGCGGCGACGACGGAGTGTGGCGGATCAGCCGCACCGGCTACACCCGCACCTACGAAGCGTCGATGTCACTCGACGACCTGCCGAGCTTCCGGCTGACCGCGAACCGCTGGGCGGACGCGACAGCGAACCCGTGAACGTTGACGGCTGATCAGAACGCGTTCTAGTGTTCGTCCACCTCGTGGAAGGGGGTCCGGTGCTGACGCAGCCGTTTGCGGACGCCATCGCCGAAGCCGAGAAGATCATCGCCGACGCGCCGCACGTCCGTACCGAGCAGGACCTGCTCGAGGGGTACGAGTACCTGGCCGGAAGCATCAAGGCGTCCCTGCACATGGCGTGGGCGTACGACCGCGACTTCCCGTTCTTCGCGGAGTCGACCGGGCCGTATCACAAGATGGGCCTGGACAATCCGGACACGCTCTACTTCCACGCGAACCTCCGGGACGACGCCGAGTACGTCGTCACCGGGCGGCGGGGCACCACCCGCGACCTGAGCTTCCAGGTGCTGTCCGGTGACTACTCCCCCGCCGAGGTGCCGGACAGCCCGGCCGCGTTCGACGACCGGTCGATCGACATCGCCGACGACGGGACGTTCGAGCTGCGGTTCGGTCCGGAGCCGGCGGCCGGGCGGCGCAACTACGTGACGCTGGCCAAGGGCGCCTCGATGCTCGCCGTCCGCGAGGTCTACAGCGACTGGGGCGCCGAGGAACGCGGGGTGCTGAGCATCCGCCGGGCCGGCCTGGCCGGCGCCGCACCCACCCCGCCCACCGCCGAGCAGATGCGCAAGCGGTACCAGGTGGCCGGGAAGATGCTGCTCTCCCGGTTACGCACCTGGCTGCAGTTCCCGGAGTGGTTCTACCTGAAGCTGCCGGTCAACACGATGACCGAGCCCCGGCTCACGCCGGGCGGCCTGTCCACCCAGTACTCCGCGGTCGGGCACTACGAGCTTCCCGACGACGTCGCGATGGTGGTCACCGTCCCGAAAGCCGACGTGCCGTACCAGGGAATGCAGCTCGGGAGCCGGTGGTACGTCTCGCTCGACTACGTCAACCACCAGACGAGCCTCACCGCCGATCAGGCCAAGGTGGACCCGGACGGACGGATCCGGTTCGTGATCAGCGAGCGAAATCCCGGGCTGACGAACTGGCTGGAGCGCACCGGCCACGACCGCGGCTTCGTCCAGATCCGCTGGCAGCGGGTGTCGCAGGCACTCACCGCCGAGGACGGCCCGACCGTCGACCTGATTCCGGTGGACGAGCTGCCGGAGCGGCTGCCGTTCCACGCCGACCAGCGCATCACGCCGACCGACTGGGCCGCGCGGATCGCGGCCCGGCAGGACGGGTTCGCCGTCAGGATGCTCGGATGACCGGCCTCCTGACCGACAAGGTCGTCGTCGTCTCCGGAGTCGGGCCGGGCCTGGGCCGGTCGATCGCTCTGCGCAGCGCGGCGGCCGGTGCGGACGTCGTCCTGGCCGCCCGCACCGAGGCCCGACTGGTCGAGGTCGCGAAGGAAGTCACCGCGCTGGGGCGACGGGCGGTGACGTTCCGGACCGACGTGCGCTCGGAGTCCGACACCGAGGCGCTGGTCGAAGGTGCGCTGACGGCGTTCGGGCGGGTCGACGCGTTGGTGAACAACGCGTTCGCGATCCCACCGCTGGAAGATCTGCTCGACGTCGACCTGGACGGGATCCGGCGTGGCTTCGAGACCAATGTGCTGGCCGCGCTCGCGCTCACCCGGCGGTTCCTCCCAGCGCTGCAGGACAGCGCGGGCGCGGTCGTCATGATCAACTCGGCCGTCCTGCGGCACTCCCGCCGCACGTTCGGCCCCTACAAGATGGCCAAGGCCAGCCTGCTGGCACTGGCGCAGAACCTCGCCACCGAGCTCGGCCCACGCGGTGTCCGGGTCAACTCGGTGGCCCCCGGTTACATCTGGGCCGACAACCTGAAGTGGTATTTCAACTACCTCGCCGAGCAGCGCGGCGTCACCCAGCAGGACATCTACGACGAGACCGCGGCCGACCTCGATCTGCGCCGGCTGCCCGAGCCGGACGAGATCGCGGACGCGGTCGTCTTCCTCGCCTCGCCGATGGCCCGCGGCATCACCGGCCAGTGCCTCGACGTCAACTGCGGCGAGTTCCACCACTGACCACGTTGGCCGGCGGCCAACCACTGACCTCAACGAGGAGGCACCCATGGTCGGCCGCGAACGGGTCGGCACCGTCGAGGATCTGCACGCCTCGGCCACGAAAATCACCGGCCTCACCGACTTCGGCGACGACGACTACCAGGAGGGCTTGGCCGTCCTGCTGGAGTCGTACGCCGCGGATGCCGCGCTGACGCCGCTCGGCAACGCGGTGAAGCGGTCGTTCCTCCGGGGCGCGCTGGTCGCCCGGCTGCTGAGTGAGACGGCGTGGAAGCAGTACCCGGAGTACGCGGCCGTACCGATCGAGCGGCCGATCTTCGTCACCGGTCTGCCCCGCACCGGCACCACCGCACTCCACCGGCTACTCACCGCCGACCCGGCCCACCAAGGCCTCGAGATGTGGCTGACCGAGGCGCCGCAGCCCCGCCCGCCCCGTGACACCTGGGACGACAACCCGCTCTACCAGCGGCTGCAGTCCGCCTTCGAGCAGCACCACGTCGAGCACCCGGAGTTCATGGGCCTGCACTACATGTCCGCCGACCAGGTGGAGGAGTGCTGGCAGCTGCTCCGGCAGTCGATGGAGTCGATCTCGTTCGAGTGCCTGGCGCACCTCCCCCGGTACTCGGCCTGGCTGGCGCAGCGCGACTGGCTCGCGGCCTACCAGCGGCACCGGCGCAACCTGCAGTTGATCGGAGTGCGCGACGCGGGCAAGCGCTGGGTGCTGAAGAACCCGAGCCACCTGTTCGCGCTCGACGCGCTGTTCGCCGCGTACCCGGACGCGCTGGTGATCCAGACCCACCGCGCGCCGCGCACCGGGATGGCGTCGATGTGCAGCCTCGCGCAGGCGGCCAGCGAGGGCTGGTCGACGGTGTTCCGGGGTGAGGTGGTCGGCCACGACCAGCTCGAGCTCTGGTCGCGCGGGCTCGACCGGTTCCGCGCCGACCGGACGAAGTACGACGCGGCGCAGTTCTACGACGTCGAGTACGAAGACTTCGTCGCCGACCCGATCGGCACCGCCGAGCGGGTGTACACGCACTTCGGCCTCGATCTGACCGACGACGCCCGCGCCGCGATGGCGGCGCTGCACGCGGAGTCCAAGACCGGCGCCCGCAAACCCGCGCACCGATACACGCTCGACGACTTCGGCCTCACCCCGGAGCAGGTCGACGAGCGGTTCCACGACTACCTCGCCACGCCCCGAAGCTCGTAGGAACCTGTCCAGCTGTCGACGTATGGGGCGCGCCCGATACGTCGTCCGATCAGTCCGTACGGCGGGGCAGCAGCAGGCAGAGCAGCGCGCCGGTCGCCGCCGCGACCGCCGCGACCACGTAGGCCAGCCGGAACGCGCCGAGCCCGCTCGGCAACGCCCCGCCGCCGTCGGTCAGGAACGCGTCGGCGAGCAGCACCGCCATCACCGCGCTGGAGAGCGAGGTGCCGAGCGACCGCATCAGCGTGTTCAGGCCGTTGGCCGCCGCGGTCTCGCCGAGCGGCACGTTCTGCATGATCAGCGTCGGCATCGCGGCGTAGGCCAGCGCGACGCCGAGCCCGGTCACCGTGCCGACGAGGACGACCTGCCAGGTCGCGTGCATGAGGAACGACGCGGTCCCGAACGCGGCTGCGAGCACCCCGGCGCCGACCATCAGCGTCGTCCGGGCCCCGCGGGCGGCCGACAGCCGGGCGGAGAGCGGCGACGCGACCAGCATGACCAGCCCGCTGGGCGCCATGCACAGCCCGGCGGCCAGCATCGACTGGCCGAGCCCGAACCCGGTGCTGGTCGGTGCTTGCAGCAGCTGCGGCAGGATCATCACGCTGGCGTACATCGAGAATCCGATCATCACCGACGCGAGGTTGGTCACCAGCACCGGCCGGCGCATGGTCGTCCGCAGGTCGACCAGAGGTCCGGAGCGGCGCAGCTCGTAGAGCACCCACACCGGGACGACGACCGCGACCACCCCCGCGAGGCCGAGGATCGGGGCGCTGGTCCACCCCCAGGCGTTCCCCTTCGAGATGACCAGCAGCAGCGCGGTCAGCCACACCGCGAGGCCGAGCATGCCGAACACGTCGAACCGGCCGCCGGGGCGCAGGCCCGACTCCGGGACGGTGACCGCCACCGCGATCAGCGCGAGCAAGCCGATCGCGGCCGCGCCCCAGAACAGCACGTGCCAGTCGAGGTGTTCGGCGACCAGCGCCGAGGCGGGCAGGCCGATCGCCGCACCGGTGCCCATCGTCGAGCTCATGAACGCGATCGCCGAGCCCTGCTTCTCCGCCGGGAGGATGTCTTTCATCAGGCTGATGCCGAGGGGGATCGCCCCGGAACCGGCGCCCTGCAGCACCCGGCCGACGACCATCAGCGCCAGCGAGCTGCTGAGCGCGGAGAAGACCGCACCGACGACCAGCAGGCCGAGCGAGATCAGCATCATCCGGCGCTTGCCGAACATGTCCCCGAGCCGGCCGGCGACCGGGGTCGCGACCGAGCCGGCGAGCAGCGTCGCGGTGATCACCCAGGTCGCGTCGGTGGGGGCCGCGTCCAGCAGGTTGGGCAGGCTCGGGATCAGCGGGACGACGATCGTCTGCATCACGGCGGCGACCAGGCCACCGCTGGCCAGCACCGGAACGATGAACCGCGGCGTCGCGGCGGCCTCCGGCCGGGCGTCGGACCGGGCGCTCGGCCGCAGCATCTCGTTCACCACGCCGCGTTCCCCCACAGGGTTTGGTTGTTGAAAGCAACAACAAGCTAACATGGCGCTCGGCGGCTGTCGACATCCTTACCGCGAGCCTTTCCGGAACGAATCGACTGCTCGAACGACGCCGATCTGGTCGCTCCCGACGGGCTTCTCGCCCGCTAAACCCCCGGAAAGTGAACGTTTGGCGAACACTGGATGCACTCTGCACGCGAATGCTGTCAACATGTAGTTGACGCGCGCACTCTGTAAATTGTGACGACTGCAACAGTTGTTCTCGTGTTGGTCGTGATCACCGCCTTGGCGTTCGACTTCACCAACGGTTTCCACGACACCGCGAACGCGATGGCGACGTCCATCGCCACCGGGGCGTTGCGGCCGAAGACCGCGGTCACGCTGGCCGGGATCCTCAACCTGATCGGCGCGTTCCTGTCCGTCGAGGTCGCCCTCACGGTCACGAACGCCGTCGTGACGATCCAGAACTCCGACGGCTCACCCAAGGATTCGCTCGCCGCCGACGGCGGCCAGGCGCTCCTGCTCATCGTGCTCGCCGGGCTGGCCGGCGGCATCATCTGGAACCTGTTCACCTGGCTGCTGGGTCTGCCCTCCAGTTCGTCACACGCGCTGTTCGGCGGTTTGATCGGCGCCACGATCGCCGGCCTCGGCTGGGCCGGCGTCAACTGGAACGGGGACGGCAGCAAGCTCGACGGCGTCGTCGGGAAAGTGCTCCTGCCTGCGGTCCTGTCCCCGGTGATCGCCTGCCTGATCGCCGCCACCGCGACCTGGCTGATCTACGCGGTCGTGCGCGGGGTCGCCCAGCGCTACACCGAAACCGGATTCCGCTGGGGCCAGATCGGATCGGCCTCGCTGGTCGCGCTCGCGCACGGCACCAACGACGCCCAGAAGACGATGGGCGTCATCACGCTGGCGCTGATCGCCAGCGGGCACTGGACCGACACCGAGAACATTCCGTTCTGGGTGAAGGCGGCGTGCGCGGTCACGATCGCGGTCGGGACGTACCTCGGCGGCTGGCGGATCATCCGCACGCTCGGCAAGGGCCTGGTCGAGATCGCGTCGCCGCAGGGCATGGCCGCCGAGGCGTCGTCGGCCGCGGTCATCCTCACCTCCAGCAACCTCGGCTTCGCGCTCTCCACGACGCACGTCGCGACCGGCTCGATCCTCGGCAGCGGCATCGGCAAACGCGGCGCCACGGTCCGCTGGCGGGTCGCCGGCCGGATGGTCACCGCATGGCTGATCACGATTCCCAGCGCGGCGACGGTCGGCGCCCTGCTCTGGTTCATCGCCGACCTGCTCGGCGGCGGGCTGCTCGGCGCCGTCGTCGTGTTCGGACTGCTCTGCGCCGCGGCCGGCGCGATGTACCTGCGCTCGCGGCTCGCTCCGGTCAACGCCGGCAACGTCAACGACGAGTGGGACGGAGCCGAGGGAGCCCCCGCGCCGTCCGACCGCACCCCCGCGTCCGTCTGATCGGAGGAACCGTGCACAACGTGTCACTGGCGCTCGAGGCGGCCTGGAAGGTTCTGCTGATCGGCCTCGTGCTCGGCGCGGGCCTGCCGACGCTGTTCGCGTTCGGTATCCGCGCGATGGCCTGGGGCCAGGGCGGCGAGGCCGAGGTACACGCCGCCGGAGCCGCGGCAGCGGGGCCGCACCCGGTCGGTCGGGCGCTCGGGATCGCCTGCTTCGCGCTCGTCGTCGCGGCAGTGCTGCTCGGCATCGCGTACGTCGTCGGGTTCGGACTGGGGAAGGAGTTGAGCTTCGAGCACGTCTACCCGACGATCCGGGACAAGGGCTGACCGATGAGCGAATCGCGCTCGAACTTCGTCGCGCGCACGCTGGAGTGGCTGCGCGCCGGGTACCCCGGTGGCGTGCCACGGCAGGACTACGTCGCGCTGCTCGGCCTGCTGCGGCGCAAGCTGACCGACCACGAGGTCCACGCGATCGCCTCCGAACTCGCGCTGCTCGCGATCCTGGGTGCGGAGATCACCACGGCGGACGTCGAGCAACTGATCAACGAGACGACGCTGGACGAGGCGTCGACCGAGGACGTCGCCCGCGTCTCGGCCCGGCTCGCCGCAGGCGGCTGGCCCCTCGCCGACGCCCCGGCGGACGACCCGGTCTGACCCGGAGGTCGGAACTCCGCTCTCACAGGAGCAGCACGACCATCGCCGCGATCAGGACCACGACCATCCCGCCCAGGGCCAGCAGCCAGCCGAAACGGTGCCAGACGACCTCGAGGCGGGCCGACGGTTCGGTGGGGTCACGGTGGGCCGGGCCGATCCCGGGACGACGGAACACCGAGACGCTCCCGGGCCGGCGGCGGACCGGAAGCCCACCGTCCGGACGGCGGGGTCCGGGTAACGCCGTCCGCCGCGGCGGCCCGGTGATCGCCCCTTTCGGACGCCGGACGAACCGGACGGCCACCTGCACCCCGGCCAGAACCGCCGCGGCGGCGGGCCGGCGCTGCGTCGGCACCACGATCGGCGGCCGCGCTGCGCCGGTGACCGGCTCGATACCGGGCGGAAGCGCGACGTCCGCCGCGAGCTGACCGAGCGCGCCACCGACGACCGCGAACGCCGGCTGCTCCACTCGCACCGGCTCGATCCCGAGCGCCTCGTGCAAGGCCGGCGCCAGCGTCGGTAACGGCGCCGAACCGCCGACCAGCACCACGGCGTCCAATTCGGACGGGCGGATCCCGACCTCACGCAGCACCCGCGCGGTCACCCGGACGACACGGTCGGCCAGCGGCCGGGAGTAGCGCTCCAGGTCGCTCCGGGTCAGCGGAGAATCCGCCAGCCCCGGCACGGCGACCGGTACCGACTCCGCCAGCCCCAGCGCGCTCTTCGCCGCCCCCACCTCCGCCCAGAACGCCCGCTGCACCCGACGATCGTCGGCGGTACGGGGACGGTCGATCGCGCGCCAGATCTCCCGTCGCTGCCGCCCCGCGGTGGCGGCGAGGTGGGCGGCGATCGCGGCGTCGACCCGCCGGCCGCCGATCGTCGGGTCACCGCCGATCGCCACGACCGCGAACCGCTCCGGCTCGCGGCGCACCACCGAGACGTCGAACCGCCGGGCACCGACGTCGACGACGACGAGACGGCCCCCGACCGCCCCCGGTATCCCGGCGCCGACCGCGGCCGCGACCGGCTCGGTGACCAGGGTGACCGCGGCGAAGCCGGCGTGGCCGGCAGCACGCCGGTACGTGTCCTGCTCCGCCGGCGTCCACGTCACCGGGTGCGTCAGGACGGCCGGCGGTACGGTCCCGATCGTTGCGGTGGCCGCCTCCGCCACGGCGGCGAGGACGGCGGCCAGCAGGTCGGTCGGGGTGGTGTCGCGCACGCCGAGCCGGAACTTCTGCTCGCCGATGTGGCGGCGGGGCGTGGGCTCGAAGTGGTCCGGATCGTCGGCGGCGCGGCGCTCGGCGTCCCGGCCGACGCGGACGATCCCGTCCGCGTCGAGCAGTACGCCGGACGGCAGGACGGGCTCGCCGTCGAAGAGCAACGGCGCCGTACGACCGTCCGGCCGCCGGACCAGCGCGACCGTGTTCGTCAGTCCGAGGTCGACGCCGAGCAGGTGGTCACCGCCGGCAGCGGCCGGATCACTGGTAGGGCCTGGCACGCGCGCGCTCCCGGGGGTGTGACGTCGACACCCCAGTGTCCCGCGCCGACGGCGGGCACTGGGCCCGGGACGGGACACCGAACCTCACCGGTTCGCTGACCGGCCAAACAACCACCATTGACCGAAATCCGTCATACATGGGTAATCTGCGCGAGAAGAGTTCTCGGCACACGGAGGTGGCGGATGGCGCTCGGCCTCGACCCGGAGATCCGCACGGCGCTCGACGCCCGGCAGGCAGCCGACCGACCCGGCGCCGTCGACGGGCTACCGATCGGCGGCGACGCCCTAGCGGTCCGGGCCTCGCTCGAGCCGGCGCTCCGTGCGCTGACGGCCGAGCCGGCGGTGCCGACCGGCATCGAGGTCACGCGGTACGCCGTGAACTCGGCCGACGGCACGGAGGTGCCCCTCCGGCTCTACCGGCGCCCCGGCGGCCCCGTGACCGGGCTCGTCGTCTACTTCCACGGTGGCGGCATGATCGCCGGTGACCTGGACATCTACGACCCGGTCGTGCGCCGGTACGTCGGCGCGGGCGGCATCCCGGTGCTCGCCGTCGACTACCGCCTCGCGCCCGAACACCCCTACCCGGCGGGCGCGGAGGACGCATACGCGGCGATCGTCTGGGCCGCGAAGCGCGCCGGGGAGCTGGGGATGGATCCCACCCGCATCGCGGTGGCCGGTGACTGCGGCGGCGCGGCGATCACCGCCGGTGCCGTGCTGCTCGGCCGGGATCGTGGTGGGCCGACGCTCGCCGGCCAGTTGCTGATCCACCCGTTGCTCGACGACCGCACGGTCACCCCCGACCCGCTGCTCGGGCGCGGCCCGCTCTGGAGCTACCAGGCCAACCGGGCGGCGTGGGCCGCGGTGCTCGGCCGGCCACTGGACGCCGAGCCCGGGCACGCCCCGGCCTACGCCGCACCGGCCCGGGCCAGCGACGTCGCCGGGTTGCCGCCGACCTACCTCGAGGTGGCCGGCGTGGACGTCGTCCGGGACGAGGGCCTCACCTTCGGTGCGCGGCTGGCCCGCGTCGGCATCGCGGTGGAGATGCACCTGCACGCCGGTGCGCCGCACGGGTTCGACCTGCTGGCCCCGGAGGCGGCGGTCACCCAGCGCGCGACCGCCGACCGCCTCCGCTTCCTGGAGGCCGTCGCGGGCTAGGACCTGGGCTGGTGGAAGACGCTGCTGCCGCGGGGGCGGAACAAGGCTTCCTGCGCGATCGTCGCGCCGAGCGTTCCGTCGGCGGTGCGGATCATACCGTGGTAGAAACCGCGGCCCCGCGCCACCGAGTGCGGCACCAGGTCCATCAGCACCCACCCGTCCAGCGGGATCGGGCGGTGGAACCAGATCGCGTGGTCGAGGCTCGACCCGGACGCGGACGTCTCGTCGTGGTACGGCGCCAGGCCGGTGGAGATGTCCGAGAGGTACGTCAGCACACACGCGTGGATCAGCGGATCCTTGTGCACGGCGGGCAGCTCCGCGGTGCAGCGGGCCCAGAACCGGGTCGGCCACTCGCTGCCCGGGTAGGGCGCCGGCGGCAGCGAGCCCTCCATCGAGAACAGCCGGGGCATCGGCGCGGGCGGGAGCGTCGTCGGGTCCGGAACCTCAAGGGCCTCCGCGGCGTCGACATCGGGACCGTCCTCGACCACGGAGAACGAGCACGACATCGTGAAGACCACGCGGTCACCCTGCCGGGCGACGACCCGGCGGGCGGAGTACGACCGGCCGTCCCGGTCCCGCTCGACCGAGAAGTCCGTCGGCACTCCCGAGTTCCCGCCGCGCAGGTAGTAGCCGTGCAGCGAGTGCGGCGGCCGCCCCTCGGGAACGGTCAGCCCGGCCGCCCGCAGTGCCTGCGCCGCCACCTGGCCCCCGTAGAGCGGGAACGGGTCGTCGAAGACGGTGTTCGCGCGGTAGACATCCCGCTCGATCTCCTCCAGCGTGAAGAGGTCGAGGATGGTCGGCGCACCCGTGGTCGTCTGCTGCACGAGCCGCACGGTAGCCCGGCGCGGGTGCTCCCCCACCGGTTCGCACAGTGTGATGTGACCGCTCTCTCAGAGCATTTCCGGTCAGGTCTGACCGAAAAGCTCCACGCGGTGCGAGGCCGCTCCGATACGTTGCGAGCAGAGGCGGAACCCAACGGCGGGAGGTTGCTCACGTGAGCGACGAGGTGCAGGTCGAGCACGTCGACGGCGTAGCGGTCATCACGATCAACCGGCCGAAGGCACGGAACGCGGTCAACAACGCGGTGGCCGTGGGCATCGCTGCCGCACTCGACGAACTGGACGAGCGAGACGACCTCACGATCGGAATCCTCACCGGAGCCGGTGGCACGTTCTGCGCGGGCATGGACCTCAAGGCGTTCGTCACCGGCGAGAACCCCAACGACGAGCGACGCGGCTTCGGCGGCATCACGATGCTGCCGCCGCGAAAGCCGCTGATCGCCGCGGTGGAGGGCTGGGCCCTGGCCGGCGGCTGCGAGATCGCGCTCGCCTGTGACCTGATCGTCGCCGCCGAGGACGCGAAGTTCGGCATCCCCGAGGTCAAGCGCGGTCTGGTGGCGGCCGCCGGTGGCCTGGTGCGGCTCCCCCGCCGGATCCCGCCGGCGGTGGCGATGGAGCTCGCGCTCACCGGTGACCCGCTCACCGCCGCGGACGCCCACCGCCACGGCCTGGTCAACACGCTGACGCCGAGCGGCGGGGCGCTGGACGGCGCGAAGGCGATGGCCGCCCGGATCGCCGCGAACGGGCCGCTCGCGGTCGCCGCGTCCAAGCAGCTGATCGTGGAGTCGCAGGACTGGGCCGACGCCGACCTGTGGAAGAAGCAGGGCGCGATCGTCGGGCCGATCTTCGGCTCCGAGGACGCCCAGGAAGGCTCGCGGGCGTTCGCCGAGAAGCGTCCGCCGGTGTGGAAGGGTCGCTGACATGCCGGGACCGCTCGCCGGGCTCAAGGTTCTCGAGCTGGCCGGCATCGGACCCGGGCCGCACGCGGCGATGATCCTCGCCGACCTCGGCGCCGACGTCGTCCGGGTCGACCGCCCGGTGCCCGGGTTTGACCCGACCGTCGGCTCCTCCGACCAACTGCTGCGCGGACGCCGCTCGATCGCACTCAACCTCAAGGACCCCTCGGACAAGGCGCGCCTACTCGCGCTCGTGGAGAAGGCCGACGTCCTGGTCGAGGGGTACCGACCGGGCGTCACCGAGCGGCTCGGCCTCGGTCCGGACGACTGCGCCGCGGTCAACCCCCGGCTGATCTACGCCCGGATGACCGGATGGGGTCAGGACGGCCCCTGGGCGCGGACCGCCGGCCACGACATCAACTACATCTCGGTCACCGGCGCGCTGCACGCGATCGGCCGCAGCGGTGAGCGCCCGGTACCCCCGCTGAACTACGTCGGCGACTTCGGCGGCGGTTCGATGCTCGTCCTGGTCGGGATCCTCTCCGCGCTCTGGGAGCGGGAGCGGTCCGGACGGGGCCAGGTCGTCGACGCGGCGATGGTGGACGGCGCCACGCTGCTCTCCCAGATGTTCTGGTCGTTCCGGGGCGCCGGTGTCTGGAGCGACGAGCGCGGCGCCAACCTGCTCGACGGCGGAGCACCCTGGTACGACACCTACGAGTGCGCGGACGGGCAGTACGTGGCCGTCGGCGCGCTGGAGCCGCAGTTCTGGGCGGCGCTGCTCACCGGGCTCGGCGTCGACGACCTGCCGTCCCGGGACGATCCGGGCAACTGGCCGGCGATCCGGAAGCGGTTCACCGAGGTGTTCGCCACGAAGACCCGCGACGAGTGGGCCGCGGTGTTCGACGGCACCGACGCGTGCGTCACGCCGGTGCTCACGTTCGCCGAGGCGTCCGCGCACCCGCACCTGGCCGCGCGGGACACGGTCGTCGACCTGAACGGCGTCCCGCAGGCCGCGCCGGCGCCCCGGTTCTCCCGGACGCCGCCCGCCACGCCCGCGCCGCCCCCCGGAGCCGGTCAGCACACCGACGAGGTCGTCGACGACTGGCTCCGCACCGATTGACCTACGCGGCGCTGCGGTTGGTCCAGGGGAGATCGGGCAGCTCGATCCCGAATCGCTCGGCGAGCAGCCGCCGCTCCTCGGCCTCGTCGACCGTGCGATCCGGCTGCCCGGTCTCGCTGAACACACCGTTGACCAGCGAGATCCGGCCACCCGGCACGGACAGGACGGCCAGCCGCCTGGCGACGAACGGCGACGCGGGGTCGCTCTCCTGGTACCGGCACCGCGGCAGGAACTCCGCCAGCCGCCGCGGCGTCGGCCGCCAGGCCCAGCCGGTCTCGGCGTCCCGGCCGGGACGCCGCTCGTTGCTCCACCACAGGTCGCCGTCGCGGCAGATCTCCACCTCGCCGCCGCTCTGGGCGCTCACCCCGAGCGCGAGCGGCACCGGGTGCAGCCATCCGGCCCCGTTGCCGACGTCGGCGATCCAGGCGTCGTCCACGAGCAGGCGGGCGTGCTCGAAGTCCGGGCCGGGCGTCCGATCGGGGTCGAGCGAGAACGCCGAGACCAGCGTCACCCGGTGCCCGAGCGCGGACAGCAGCGCCGCGAACAGCCCGTTGAGCTCGTAACAGAACCCGCCGCGCCGTCGGCCGACGACCTTCGCCGCGATCGCGTCCAGGTCCAGGTCGATCGGTATCCCGAGGTGGATGTCGTAGTCCTCGAACGGCACCGACAGGACGTGCGCCGCGTGCAGCTCCGCGAGCGAGTCCCCCCGGTGCGCACCGATCCGGGTCAGGTAGGCATCGACGTCGATCACGACCTCCACTCTGCCCGAGCCGTGCCCGTCCAGGTGTACTCCAGCTCCGGACGCCCGGCACGGCCGTAGCGTGCCGCGCGGGTCACCAGGCCCGCGTCGGTGAGGTGCTCCAGGTAGCGTCGGGCGGTGATCCGGGACATCCCGAGGTCTTCGGCCAGCTCGCTCGCGGAGACCGGGGCGGCCGCGCTGCGAAGTGCGGTGGTCACCGCGTCGAGCGATTCGGGGCTCATCCCCTTGGGCAGGCCGGTCAGTCCCCGGCCGTGCAGCAGGGCGAGCGCGCGGTCGACCTCGTGCTGGCCGCTCAGCACGCCGCCGCCGGCCACCCGCGAACGGTACGCGGCGTACTGCTCCAGCTTCTCCGCGAACGTCCCGAACACGAACGGCTTGATCAGGTACTGGACGATGCCGAGCGAGACGGCCGAGCGGACGGTGTCCAGATCGCGGGCGGAGGTCACCGCGACGACGTCCGCCCGGTGGCCGGCCGCGCGCATCCGCCGGCAGACGTCCAAGCCGTGCAGGTCGGGCAGGTGCATGTCGAGCAGCACCAGGTCGATCGGTGCCCGGTTCATCCCACGGAGCGCGTCCGCGGCCGTGAGCGCCACCCCGGCGACCGTGAAGCCCGGGACCCGCCGGACGTAGGCGGCGTGCGCGTCGGCCGCGATCGGGTCGTCCTCCACCACCAGCACCCTGATCACGACGGCACCCGGGCTCGCACCGGAAGCCGCACGGTGAACACCGCACCCCCGTCGCCGGTGACGTCGATCCGCCCGCCGCGCCGGTGCACGGTCTGACCCACCAGCGCCAGCCCGAGCCCTCGCCCGATCAGCCGCTCGTCAGTCTTCGTCGACCAGCCGCGCGCGAACGCCTGCTCGACCTGCGCGGCGTCGAGCCCGGTGCCCGAATCCGCCACCTGGAGCACCAGCTCCTCATCGTCCAGCCAGGCGCCGACCTCCACCCGCCGCGGCGGGGGCGCGGCCACCGCCGCGTCCACCGCGTTGTCGATCAGGTTGCCGACGATCGTGACGAGGTCGCGAGGGTCGGCGACGCCGGGCGGTACCTGGGCGTCCGGGTCCAGCACCAGCTCGACGCCCCGCTCGGAGGCTTGCGCCACCTTGCCGAGCAGCAGCGCGACCAGCACCGGCTCCTCCACCGACTCGACGACCCGGTCGGCCAGCCGCTGGCTCAGTGCCAGCTCACCGGTGGCGAACTCCAGCGCCTCGGTCACCCGCCCCAAGCCGATCAGCGACACCACGGTGTGCAGTCGGTTCGACGCCTCGTGCGCCGCCGACCGGAGCGACTCCGCGAAGCCGCGCACCGAGTCCAGCTCACCGGTGAGCGCTTGCAGGTCGGTGTGGTCCCGCAACGTGACGACGCTGCCGTCGCCCGCCGGTCGCTGGTTGACCACGAGGACCCGGTCGCCGGTCAGGTGGATCTCGTCGACCCGGGGTCCGCCGTCGCCGAGCATCGGCAACGTGTCGAGCCGACGTCCCACGACGTCGGTGGGGAGCGCGAGCAACCGGCGCGCCTCGTCGTTGACCAGCTGCACGCGGCCGTCCCGGTCCAGCAGCAGCAAGCCTTCGCCGACGGCGTGCAGCACCGCGTCGTAGTAGGCGTACATCCGGCTCAGCTCCCGCGGGCCCAGATCGTGGGTCTGCCGCCGGAGCCGCCGGTTGACCAGCCAGGTGCCGCCCGCCGCGAGCAGGAGCGCCAGCACGCCCGCGAGCGCCAGCGTCGGCAGCTGGCCCTGCAGGCTGCGGTCGATCGCGCTCCGGACGATGCCGACGGCGACCAGCCCTCGCACGGCGCCGTCGGCGATCACCGGCACCACCGCACGCACCGACGGTCCGAGCGTGCCGGTGTAGGTCTCGGTGAACGCGTCGCCGCGCACCGCGTCGTCGATGTGGCCGAGGAACTTCTTCCCGATCTGCGTCGCGTCCGGATGGCTGTACCGGATCCCGTCGGTGCTCATCACCACCACGAAGTCGGTGCCGGTGGCCCGGCGCACGCCTTCGGCGTGCGGCTGCAGCACGGTGCTCGGTGCGGGCAACGCCAAGGCGGTCCGGACGTCGGGCGTCGCCGCGACGGCGCGGGCGATCGCCAGCGCCCGGGTGGCCGCGCGCTCCTCGG
This sequence comes from Cryptosporangium minutisporangium, assembly GCF_039536245.1. NCBI lineage: Bacteria > Bacillati > Actinomycetota > Actinomycetes > Cryptosporangiales > Cryptosporangiaceae > Cryptosporangium > Cryptosporangium minutisporangium. The sequence goes on from NZ_BAAAYN010000047.1 coordinate 184,108, forward strand.
TGGCGTGTTCCGCCTGCGCGATCGCGCCACCCAGCCCGGCCGCGACGACGACCGTCACCACCGCGATCTGCAGGGCGAGCAGCTGCCGGGCCAGGCTCCAATCCCGCGGACGTAACACCAGCGCGACCTTCCTTCGATGATCGCAATGTACAGAACAGTGACCGGTGTCACTGACGCCGAAATTCTGGGCATCCACCTACCTGAACGCTTTCGACCTCCGGCCTTCTCGGCGGTCGCCGGTCGAAATGGGTTCGCCTGCCGTGCCGTCGACGACATCGCGCAGAAAGAAGGGCCCCATGTCCAGTACTGCTGCCCCACCCGGCAACACGCCCCCCGGTGACACCCCGCCCGGCGACACCCCTCCGGAGCAGACCCCGAAGCGTCGGGACCGCACGCACTACCTCTACATCGCGGTCATCGTCGCGGTGGTCGCCGGCGCGATCGTCGGGCTCGTCGCGCCCGGCGTCGGCGTAGCGCTCAAACCCCTCGGAACCGGCTTCGTCAACCTGATCAAGATGATGATCGGCCCGGTCATCTTCTGCACGATCGTCCTGGGCATCGGGTCGATCCGCAGCGCGGCCAAGGTCGGCAAGGTCGGTGGCCTCGCACTCGGCTACTTCCTGGTGATGTCGACGTTCGCGCTGACGATCGGCTTGATCGTCGGCAACCTCCTCCAGCCGGGTTCCGGACTCGACCTCGAGGCCAACGCCGACGCCGGTAAGGACCTGGCCGCCGAGGGCGAGGGCGGAACCGTCGACTTCCTCCTCGGCATCATCCCCACCACGCTGATCTCCGCGCTGACCGAGGACTCGGTGCTCCAGGCGCTCTTCATCGCGCTGCTGGTCGGCTTCGCGATCCAGGCGATGGGGCGCACCGGCGAACCGATCCTGCGCACGATCGGGTACTTCCAGAAGCTCGTCTTCCGGGTGCTCGCGATGATCATGTGGGTCGCGCCGATCGGTGCGTTCGGTGCGATCGCCGCCGTGGTCGGCGAGACCGGCTGGGAGGCGCTGGCCGCCCTGCTCCAGGTGATGCTCGGCTTCTACGTCACGTGCGCGATCTTCGTGTTCGGCATCCTCGGGGCGCTGCTCTGGGTGGTCGCCAGGATCAACATCTTCTCGCTGCTGAGGTACCTGGCCCGCGAGTTCCTGCTGATCCTCTCGACGTCGTCGTCGGAGTCGGCGCTGCCGCGGCTGATCGCCAAGATGGTGCACTTCGGCGTGGACCGGCCGGTCGTCGGCATCACGGTGCCGACCGGATACTCGTTCAACCTGGACGGCACCGCGATCTACCTGACGATGGCGTCGCTGTTCATCGCCGACGCGCTGAACCAGCCGCTCTCGATCGGCGAGCAGATCGGGCTGCTGCTGTTCATGATCATCGCGTCGAAGGGCGCGGCGGGGGTCACCGGCGCCGGTCTCGCGACGCTCGCCGGCGGCCTGGCGTCGCACAAGCCCGCGCTGCTCGACGGCGTCGGCCTGATCGTCGGCATCGACCGGTTCATGTCCGAGGCCCGCGCGCTGACGAACTTCGCCGGCAACGCGGTGGCGACGATTCTGATCGGTGTCTGGACCGACAGCATCGACCGGGAGCAGGCACGGCGGGTCCTCGCCGGGGAGTCGCCGTTCGACGAGACGACGATGCTCGACGACGACGACCACGGCGGACCGCGGCCCGACGAGAAGGAGCCGGCGCTCGTCGGCTCGGGCAGCAAGCCGTAGCGGCTCGGGTGGGGCGCCCTCGTCGCGCCCCACCCGGGCGGACGGCCGGTCCGCCGGTGCCGCCCCGTCAGCCACCGGCGGACCCCGCGGCCGTCCGCGCGCAGGACGCGTGGCACCCGGCCCAGGCGCACTCGCAGCTCAGTCGCCTGGTCCGGGTGCTCCGTGCGTGGCGGGGAGACAACTACGCTGGCGACGTGTTCTCCGCGCGCTGCCGCCCGTCGCTCCGCGAGGAGGGCGAACACGTGGCACGCGTCCTGGGCACCGCCGTGCCCGCCGACGACGCAGCGGCTCCGTGCGCGGTCGAGACGTGGTTCGGCTGGGGCCTGGCCGAGCTGACCGGCGCGCCGGACGGTCCCCCGACGGCTCCCGGCGCTCCGGTGACCGCGCGGGTCGGCGCGCTGCTCGACGCGCTGTCCCCGCTCGCGATCGACGCCGCGCACGTGCTGGCCGGGCGTGCCGCGCTGCACGGCTGGGCCCGCGCCGGGCGGACGTCGGCGAACGGCAGTTGCCGGCTCCTGGCGGCGGCCGACGGCTGGCTCGCGGTGAACCTGTCCCGCCCGACCGACCTCGACCTGCTTCCGGCCCTGCTCGAGGCCGAGGTCGACGGCGATCCCTGGGACGCCCTGGCCACGGCCGCCGCAGCCGCACCCGCCGCGACGCTGGCGGCACGCGCCCAGCTGCTCGGCATCCCCGCCGCCGTCCCGGGCAGCGCGACCGGTATCCCGCCGCTCCGGACGCACCACCTCGGCGGCTCGGCACCGGTCGGCGGCTCGTTCGTCGTGCTGGACTTCTCGGCGATGTGGGCCGGCCCGCTCTGCGTCCACGTGCTCGGCCGCGCCGGGGCGCAGGTGGTCAAGGTCGAGGACGTCCGGCGTCCGGACGGCGCCCGGTTCGGACCGCCGGAGTTCTACGCCGAGCTGCACGACGGGCACGCGAGCCTGGTCCTGGACTTCTCGACGCCGGAGGGGCGCGCCGCGCTCGCCGCGCTCGCCGCCGACGCCGACGTCGTCGTGGAGAGCAGCCGCCCGCGGGCCCTGCGTCGGCTCGGGCTGGTCGCCGAGGAGTGGCTCGCGGCCCGACCGGGCCGGACCTGGATCTCGATCACCGGATACGGCCGGGACGACCCGGAGCAGCGGGTGGCGTTCGGCGACGACGCGGCGGTGGCAGGCGGCCTGCTCGCGACCGCGCCGGACGGGACGCCGGTGTTCTGCGGTGACGCGATCGCCGATCCGCTGACCGGGCTGTACGCGGCCGCCGCCGCGCTGGCCTCCCGGCGAACCGGCGGCGGCCACCTGCTCGACGTCGCGATGGCCGGGGTCTGCGCGGACCTGAGCCGTCCGGGTGACGCCCCCGTGGTGGAGCACCCTCGCGACGCCGACGGCGTCCTCCGTCATCCGGGCGCCACGACGCCCGGCGGCGACCCTCACGACCGGGCCGGTGACGGGTGGGCGGCGCCGTGCTGATCCGGAACGCCGAAGTGGACGGCGTCGCGCGCGTCGACGTCCGCACCGACGGCGCCCGGATCACCGCAGTGGGCCCGGGGCTGGACCGGTCGCCGGACGAGGCCACGGTGGACGCCCGCGGCGGCGCGTTGCTGCCCGGCCTGCACGACCACCACGTCCACCTCCGGGCCTGGGCGGCGACCCGCTGGTCGGTGCGGCTCGCGGTGGCCGACGGGCCGGACGACTTCGACCGGCGCGTCCGAGAGGCCGTCGCCGCCGCACCGCCGGACGTCTGGCTCCGCGGCATCGGCTGGCACGAGAGCACCGGCGGCCCGCTCGACCGGCACCGGCTGGACGCGTTGACCGGCTCGCGCCCGACCCGGATCCAGCACCGCACGGGTGTGCTCTGGGTGCTCAACAGCGCGGCGCTGGCGCTCACCGGAGCCGCGGGCAGCACGGCGGACGGCGTCGAGCGGGACGCGACCGGCGAGCCGACCGGGCGGCTCTGGCGGGCCGACGGGTGGCTGCGGGAGCGGACCGCGCCGTTGCGTGACCCGTTCCCGGAGGTGCTGGCCGACCTGGCCCGGCAGGCCGCGGCGTGGGGAGTGACACGCTGGACGGACGCCACCCCCGGCCGGGACCAGGCGGAGACGACCGCGTTGGCGGCCCTGTGGTCGAGCGGCCGGGGCGATTCCCCGGCTGGGACGAGTGCGCCGGCCGAGCGGGGCGCGGCCGACCCGGGCGCGGGTCGACCGGGCGCGGGTCGACCGGGCGCGGCTGGGGCGAGCGGGCTGCGGCTGCCGTGGCTCGTGCTGATGTCGCCCCCGGGCCTGAGCCTCCCGGCGGGTACCGCGGTGCGGCTCGGTCCGCAGAAGCTGATCCTCGATGACGCCACACTGCCCACCGTGGACGCGCTCGCCGCCACGATCGGCGACAGCCACGCCACCGGATCCCCGGTCGCCGTGCACTGCGTCACCGCCGAGCAGCTGGTGACGCTCGTCGCCGCGATCGAGGAGGCCGGCGCCGTCCCCGGCGACCGCGTCGAGCACGCCGGGATCGTGCCGCCCGGGTACACCGCCCGGCTCGCCGCGTTGGGACTCGCGGTGGTGACCAACCCGGGCTTCCTCGCCGACCGCGGCGACGCCTACCAGCGGGACGTCCCGGCACCCGAGCGCGACTGGCTCTACCCGGTGCGCTCGCTGCGCGACGCGGGCGTTCGAGTCGCCGCCGCGACCGACGCCCCGTTCGGGCCGCCCGACCCGTGGGTCGCGATCGCCGCCGCGAGAGACCGCCGGACGCCGGACGGCGACGTGCTCGGCCCGGACGAGCGAGTACCGGCCTCGGTCGCGCTCGGCCTGTTCCTCGCCGACCCGGACCGTCCGGGGCACCAACGCCGGATCGCGCCCGGTCACCCGGCCGACCTCTGTCTGCTGCACACCCCGCTCGCGACCGCCCTCGCGGCCCCATCGTCCGAGCACGTACGGACGACGCTCTAGGACGTCGGGGCAGGCGCCGCGCGACCGAAGGGCGCTACCAGGGGACCAGACCGTGGCGGTCGCGGAAGGTGCCGGTCGGAGCGTCGGCGCCGATCGTCGCGAGGGCCACGATCGCGTCGGTGCCCTCTTCGACGGTCTGCGGACCTGCGGATCGTCACGTACACCGCACCGGCCGACTCCGAGGACGCCGCCAAGCTCGACTTCCTGCGGGTGGCCGCGCCCGTCGCGGCGGGTTGACGCGGGCACACACCGGCCGCCGGCAGGAAGGTCGGAACAGGTGCGGGACTGTCGGAGGGCGCCGCTACCGTCGGCGGCATGATGGGATCCAACGATGCGCTGGCCGCCCTCGCCGCCGACCCGTCCGGTGGGTCACTCGGCCTGACGCTGCCACCCGGCCGCCTCCGGCACGAGACCGAGGACGGCCCCCGCGACCAGCCGATGCTCTGGCTCAGCGACGATCAGCCGGCCGCCGATGCGTGGACGGTACTTCGAGCCGCTCACGCCCGCACCGGACTATGGCCGCTGCTGCTGAGTGGCCTCTCGGAGGACGAGCCCGATCGTCCGTGGGCCAGTGGCGAACTCGACCCCACGATGGTCACCTCCGAACCCGGCGCCCACGACGCCGAAGAGCTCCTCGCCGGCTGGTGGGCCGCGTACACCCCGGACGACGATTCACAGTCCGCGGCCACTGCTCCGTTCGGCACCCGGTGGCCCGGCCTGGCTCCGCCCGGGGTCGATCAGGACGATCCCGACGACGCCGCTGCCGAGGTCGCGTACATCCTGGCCGACGCCGACGTACTGACTGAGCCGAGGCTGGGCCTGGTGCCGAGCCGACGCGGTGCCGACGCCCCGGCCGCCCTGGGCTGGGGCGGGCCGCTGAACTACGAGAACGACACCGCCCAGTTCTCCGCCGTGCTGCGCAGCTGGGAGGATCGGTTCGGGGCCCGGCTGGTCGGGCTCGGCTTCGACACGCTGCTCCTGAGTGTCGCCGCACCCCCGACCGACCACGATCATGCGTTGCGGGTGGCCGCCGAGCACTTCGCGTTCTGCCCGGACAACATCTGGCAGGGCGCCGGCTCGCTCGAGCAGTACGCGGCCGACCTGACCGGGGTGTCCGTCTGGCGCTTCTGGTGGGACTGAACCTAGGGAATGAGCACGACCTTGCCGGCGAGCTTCCCGGCCTCCGACCGCTCGTGCACCGACGCCAGCTCGTGCAGCGGCAGCCGCTCGGCGACGTCGATCTCCAGCTCACCGGCGTCCACCCGGGACACCAGCGTGGCCAGCTGGGCCGCGTCACTGCGGACGTACATGCGCACCGCCCGCACCGGGCCGTCGGACGGCGGGTCGGTGATCGTCGAGACGTAGACGCCGCCGGGCGCGACCAGCCCCAGCAGCGGGTCGTCCGCACCGGCCACCAGGTTGAGTACGACGTCGACCGGCTCGGCGACGGCGTCCACGACCGCGGTGACCGTGTGATCGACGATCTCGGCCGCGCCGTACCGGTGGGCTCGCTCCGCGGTGCGCGAGCTGGCGGTGGCGAGCACGTGGGCACCGGCGCGGGCGGCCAGCTGCACCGCGTAGCCGCCCACCGCTCCCCCGGCGCCGTTGATCAGGATGCGCTGCCCGGCTTGCAGGTTCGCGTGCTCGAACAGCGCCTGCCAGGCGGTGAGGCCGCCGACCGGCAGCGCGGCGGCGTCGGTGAGCGGGACCCGGGTGGGTGCGGCGGTGAGCACCGACGCCGGAACCAGCGCGTACTCGGCGGACGCACCGGCGACGTCCAGCGGTAAGAGCCCGATCACCGCGTCACCGGGGGTGAGGCCGGCGACGTCCGGGCCGACCTCGGCGACCCGGCCGGCCAGCTCGATGCCGGGGACGTACGGGAACGCGCCCGGAAACATCGGCTGGAGGTACCCGGCGCGGATCGCGGCGTCGACCGGGTTGAACGCCGCCGCCGCGGTCTCGAGCAGTACCTGGCCGGGGCCGGGCACCGGTCGGTCGAGGTCCACAGTGGTGAGAACCGACGGCGATCCGAACTCGGCGTAGCGCTGAGCCTTCATGACACACTCCTCCTCAGTTGCTTCGAACTCGAAGCACTCTTGTACCGTAGCATGCTTTGAATTTGAAGCAAGTAGAATCGACGAGTGACGAAACCCGGCCTCGACGCCGCCGAACTCGGCGCGTACTTCGCGCTGATGGACGTCAGCAGCCTGCTCCAGCACGCGATCGAGCAGCAGCTCCGTAGCGCAGGGGAGCTCACGAACGTCCAGTTCAAGATCTTGATGCGGCTGTTGGAGGCGTCGGACGGGCAGCTGCGGATGACCGACCTGGCCGACAGCCTGGTGGTCAGCCGCAGCGGGCTGACCTACCAGGCGGGCCTGCTGGAGAAGGCAGGGCTGATCACGCGTACCCCCTCCCCCGACGACGAGCGCAGCACGACACTCGGCCTCACCGCGGCGGGCCGGGAGCGGATCGCCGCGGTCCTCCCCGGCCACGTGGACGTCGTCCGGCAACTGTTGCTCGACCCGCTCACCCGGGACGACCTCGGAGCGCTGGCCGACCTGCTGACCCGCGTCCGGGACCACATGCGAGCGGCGCCGCCCCGGTCCGCGGCACAGCGCGCCCGCAAGCGGGCGGACTCGTGACGCCCGACGTCCCACGACTCGACGTCAGGGCCCTGCTGGACGCGCTCGGCGACCCGCGAGCCACCGAGACGTTCTCCCCCGTGCTCGGGGTGCCGCTGGTGGCGGTGGAGGTTCCGGACGGTGCCGCCGCCGCGGGCCTCGCCGGGCTCGTCGACCCGAGTCGGTCGGCGGTCGACGTCCGGGCGCTGCCGTGCGTCGTCGTTCTGGTCGCGCCGGACCCGGCGGTGTTCACCGGGGTGGGGCACGTGCCGCTGCTGCTCGGCGACGTCCTGCTCACCGATGACCCGGACGCCGCACGGCCGTTCGTCGCCCCGTCCGACGGCAGCGCCGCGGGGCTGGACGCGCTCACCGCGGTGGCCGCGGCCAACCCGCTCGCGGCGTCGGCGCTGGCCCTGCTGCTGCGCTCGGCCGAGGGGCTCGACGTCCCGGCCGGGCTGGTGGCCGAGTCGGCGACGTACTCGACGCTCCAGGCCGGGGCGGAGTTCCTCCGCTGGCGATCCGGGCGGCCGGTCAAGCCCGCGGAGGGGAGCGGCGACCGAGTGCGCGTCGAGCGGGAGGGCAGCCTCGTCCGGATCACTCTCGTGCGGTCCCAACGGCGCAACGCGCTCGACGCGGCGATGCGGGACGCGCTCGCCGAGGCGTTCGCGCTGGTGATCGCGGATCCGGACGGTCGCCTGGAGCTCCGCGGCGACGGTCCGGACTTCTGCGCAGGCGGCGACCTCGACGAGTTCGGAAGCCGCCCCGACCCCGCACTCGCGCACCTCACCCGGCTGACGCGCAGCCCGGCCCGGCTGCTGCACACCGTCGCCGGTCGCGCCACCGTCCACCTGCACGGCGCCTGCCTGGGCGCGGGGATCGAGCTGCCGGCGTTCGCCGGACGCGTCGTGGCCGCCGAGAACACGTCGATCGGCCTGCCGGAGGTGACGCTCGGGCTGGTGCCCGGCGCCGGCGGAACCGTCAGCCTGCCGCGCCGGATCGGCCGCCAACGCACGGCCTGGCTCGGCCTGTCCGGGCAGCGCGTGGACGCCACCCAAGCGCTCCGCTGGGGCCTTGTCGACAGGGTCGAAGAAAACTGACCAGGTAGCGACGTATCACCCGCCGCGATACGTCGATACCTGGTCAGAACGCTGAGTCCACGAACGCGTGGACGTCGCGCTCGAGCGGGACGGTCACCGACTCCCGCGTCGGAAGCACGGGCTCGCCCACGCCCAGGTCGCGCAGCAGCGCACGCGCGGACTCCAGATCGTGCGCGGACGCGTACGGCGGGCCGTCCCGCCACGCCTGCGTGTAAGCGTTCAGGGCGTGTTTCGTCGCCTCGTCCGCGCGGCCGAGCGCGAGCAACGCCATCGCGATCCGGTGGTGCGGACGTGCGGCCGGGTGCAGTCGGGCGAGCCGCTGCAGCGCCTCGTCCAGCGCGCCTTCCGCCTCCTCGCGCCGGTCGAGCTGGGCCAGCAGGTACGCGGTGGTCGCCGGCGCGGTCTCCCGCCCGGCGTCCCGGTCGTAGCGCTCCACGTCCTGCTGCACGGCGAGCGCGTCCGCGTACCGCCCGGCGCGGAGCAGCCACTCCGCACGCAGCTCGGCCACCCGGCGGCGGTGCCGCCAGTCACCGGCGTACGCCGCGGCGGCGTCCAGCGCCTCCTCGGCAAGGTCGCCGGACGCCAGCGCGGCGACGCACCGCCAGTACGCCAGGGCCGCCTCCGACCACGCGGCCGGTGGGATCCGCACGGACGCCGCTGCGGCCGCCGACTCGTCGAGCAGCGCCAGGCCCTCGTCGAGCCGTCCGCACCGGATCGCGCCGATGCCCCGCTCGCCGAGCAGCCAGGCGTCACCTTTCGCCAGGTCTCCCGCCGCGTCCCGCACTGCCGCGTAGAGCTCCAGCGTCCGGGCCGCCGCGAGCTCCTGGCCGGCGGCGGCCAGTCCGACGGCGAGCCGCGCCAGGCTCCGCGCCACCGCCTCGGCGTCCCGGGCGAGCAGCGCGTCGGCGAGCAGGCTGGTGTCCTGCGCGACCGCGACCGTGTACTGGCCGAGCAGGTAGTACGCGATCGCGAGGTCGGCACGCACCGCTCGGCTGCCGTCCGCGGCGAGCGGCGTCAGCAGCTCGACCACCGTGGCCGCTGCGCCGAGGTTGAGTAACAGCGGGTCGCCCAGCGCCCGCGACCAGACCGCACTCGCCTCCGTCCGCTGCCCGGCGCCGACCAGCGCGTAGAAGAGCGTGAGCGTCTGCCGGAGGTCCTCGACGCTGGTCGCGGTCGCCGGATCCTCCGGTGGCAGGCTCTGGAAGTGGTCGCGGATCCGTTCGTTCGCGGCGACGCGCTCCGGAGCGTCCAACGTGTCGTGCACGTAGGAGCGGACGATCGGGTGCAGGTCGTACGCGGTGGCCGCCGTCGACCGATCCCACCAGAGCAGTCCGCGCTCCTCGAGGTCGGTGAGCGCGGCGTCCAGCCGGACGCGTGCCTCCACGTCCTCCGCGGCCCCGTCCCAGTCCCGCGCGTTGCCGGGGCGGAACGGGTTGATCGCCTCCATCGTGGTCCGGTCGACCGCCCCGGGCAGCACCGAGATCCAGCCGAGCAGCTGGCGGTGCGGCGCCGGGGTGGCGGCGAGCGCGGCGTCCAGCAGGTGCGCGCGGCGCCTCGCCAGGTCGAGCCCCGCGAACTCGGGCCCGACGCCGTCGGCCAGCCAGCCGTCGAGACCGCCGGGGTGGGTCCTGGCCAGCCCCGCGACGACGCCGACCAGCAGCGGATGGTTCTCCAGCTGCCGGAAGAACGGGGTGACGCGCTCCGGGACGCCCGGCGCGCCCAGCCGGTCGAGCAGGACGCGCGTGTCCGCGTCGGTCAGGCCGGGGAGCCCCAGGTGCGTGACGCCGGGCACCGGGCGCCCGTACCGGCCGGCTAGCGCGTCCGGCATCAGACGGGTGCTCACCAGCACCTTCGACGGCCCCACCGAGGCCAGCGCCCGGACCACCTCGTCCGCGTGCGGCTCGATCAGCGACCGGCGTGCCGATTCCACGTCCTCGTCGCGGAGCTTGGACGGGTCGAACCGCCCGAACGCCGTGAGCAGCCGCTCGAAGCCGTCGAGCACCAGCAGGTACGGACGTTCGCGTAACGCGGCGAGCACTCGCTCGGTGAGCTCGGTGCGGCCCAGCCGACCCACTTCGTCGCGGGGCAGACCGGAGACGTACACCAGCGTCTCCCGCAGGAACCGGGTGATCGACGCCGAGCCACCGTAGAAGCTCCACCAGAGCCGCCCGTACAGGCCGTCGACGACCTCCGGCGCCCGGGCCCGCGCCCACTCCCAGGTCAGCGCGCTCTTCCCGATGCCGCCGATGGACTCCACCACGAGGACCGGGTCATCCGAGCGGCCCCAGGCGTCGAGCGTCTCCAGCGCGTCGGCCCGCCCGGTGAACGGTGCGCTGCCGACGTACGGCGGCACCGCGTGGAAGGCCGGCGGAGCCGGTACCGCCGGAGCAGGCTCGGGCTCCGCGCCGCCACCGTACGGGGCCAGCGCCCGCAGCAACGCCGCCCGGAACTCCGGCACGCTCGCCACCCGGGTCAGCCCGTGCCGCGTCCGGAGCACGGTCGCGAACCGATCGACGCCGTCGTCGGCCGGGTCGTTCTCGCTCCTCGGTGCCACCGCGAACGCCAGGATCCGGGGGCGCTGCCGTCCGGCCGCCCACTCGTACTCCAGCTCCAGGTAGGAGGCGTGGGTGCCGGGCGGTCCGCTCCCGAAGCCGGCCCCGAGCAGCAGGACCAGCAGATCGCATCCCCCGACCGCGGCCCGGCGCGCCGCCGGGTCGGGAAGGTCCGCGGCGTCCACCGGTTGCAGACCGAGCCGATGGCAGACCGCGATCGCGGCTCCACGGTACCGAGCCGACTCCTCCGACGTGCTGCTGACGAAGACCCGCACCGACCCCTCCCGCGTCGCCCGTCAGCGTACGGAATCGGTACGGCTTGGCTAGGCCGTGTCCTGTTGATCCATGCTCGCAGCGAGATCCACAGGACACGGCCTACGGCAGGATCGAGTCCACGTAGCCGCCGTCGACGCGGATCGCGCCCCCGGTCGTCGCGGATGCGAGGTCGGAAGCCAGGTACGTCACGAGATGCGCGATCTCCGGCGGCTCGATCAGGCGCTGGAGCAGCGACTGCGGACGGTGCTCGGCCATGAACCGGCGCTGGGCCTCGTCCCACGGGAGGTCGTCGCCGACCAACTCGGCCACGAAGTCCTCCACGCCGCGGGTGTGCGTCGGTCCGGCGAGTACCGAGTTGACGGTCACCCCGGTACCGGCGGCAGCCTTCGCGAAGCCGCGGGAGACCGCGAGCAGCGCGGTCTTCGTGACCCCGTAGTGCACCATCTCCACCGGCGTGACGACCGACGAGTCGCTGCTGATGTACATCACCCGGCCCCAGCCGCGCTCCATCATGCCCGGCAGATACGTGCGGGTGAGCCGGACGCCGGTGAGCACGTTGACGTCGAAGTAGCGCCGCCACTCGTCGTCGTCGATCTCCAGCACCGGTTTGGCCCCGAAAATGCCGAGGTTGTTGACGAGGATGTCCAGCTCGGGTGCCTCCGCGCGGACGGCGTCCGCGCCCGCAGCGGTCGTCACGTCGGCGGCGACGCCCCGGACGTCGGCGCCGGACACCTCGTAGCGGATCGTCTTCACCGCCTCGTCCACCCGCTCGGCGGACCGTCCGTTGACCAGGACCCGCGCGCCCGCGGCCGCGAGCCCGGCGGCGATCGCGTAGCCGATGCCCTGGGTCGAGCCGGTCACCAGCGCGTGCCGGTCGGACAGGTCGATCGCGACGGTGGGGCGGATCGAGAAGATCGATGGGTGCTCCCTCATGCGAAGGTCATTCCCTTCCCGGGAGCGCCGCACGCCGAAAATGCCGGTCCGGGCCGCACTACCCTTCCCAGCGTGGGGATCGACCTGGCGCTGCTCTCCCGCGTCGCGTGGCGGGGCCGGGAGGTCACCGCGCCCCGGCTGCGGGCGCTGCTCGCCCTGCTCGCCGACGATCTCCGCACCGGGGCGAGTGTTCCCCGGTTGGTGGACGAACTGTGGCCGGGCGCGCAACCCGAGCACCCCACCAAGGCTCTCCAGGTCCTGGTCGCCCGCGCCCGGACGCTGCTCGGCCCGGACGTCGTGGTCAGCACCCCGAGCGGATACCGGCTGGCGCTCGCTCCGGAGCGCGTCGACGCGTCCGCCGTCGTTCTGCACGCGACCGCGGCCGACCGCCACGCGGACGCCGGGGACCACGCGGCGGCGCTCACCGCCGCCGAGGCGGGGCTGGCGCTCTGGGACGCGCGCCCGGACGATGCCGTGGCCGCGGACGATCCGCTGGCCGCGCTCCGGGCCGCCCGGGCGCCCACCTACCGGGTCCTCGCCCGGGCCCGCGCGCTGGCGCTGGCCCGCCTCGGCCGGACCGCCGAGGCGGCTCCCCTGCTGGCCGAGCTCTCCGCGGAACTACCCCGGGACGAGGGGTTACTGCTGGAGGCGCTGCGTACCGAGTCCGTCCCGGCGGCGCTCGCCCGCTACGACGCGTACCGCCGGGCGATCCGGGACGAGCTGGGCACCGACCCCGGCCCGGAGCTGACCCGCTGGCACCAGCAGACGCTGCGCGGCACCGTCCGGCAGGGCGTCCCGCTCGACCCGAATCCCCTCCTCGGACGCGACGCCGACCGCGCGGCCGTGCTGCGCCTGCTCCGCACGGCGCGGGTGACGTCGATCGTCGGGCCGGGCGGGCTGGGGAAGACCCGGCTGGCCCAGGCCGTCGCCCGCGACGCCGAGCAGCCGATCGTCCACCTGGTCGCGCTGGCCGGCGTGACCGACGACGCGGACGTGCTCCCCGAGGTCGCCACCGCGCTCGGGGCGAGCGACCGGGCCGGACGACCGGGCGGCTCCCCAGACCTGCTGAGCGGCGTCGTGGCGGCGCTCGCCCCGGGTCCGGCGCTGCTCGTGCTGGACAACTGCGAGCACGTCGTCGACGGCGTCGCCGCGCTGGTCGGTGCGCTGGTCTCCCGGGCCGCGGGTCTGTGCGTCCTGACCACGAGCCGGACGCCGCTCGGCCTCTCGTCCGAGTCGGTGTATCCGCTGCCCCAGCTCGACCTGCCCACCACCATCGAGCTGTTCGCGCAGCGGGCCCGGGCTGCCCGGCCCGGCGTCGACCTCCCGCCCGACACCCTCGCGGCCCTCTGCCGCCGGCTGGACGGTCTGCCGCTCGCGGTCGAGCTGGCCGCGGCGCGGGTGCGGGCGCTCTCGGTGCCGGAGATCGCCCGCCGGCTCGACGACCGGTTCGCGCTGCTGCGCGGCGGCGCCCGGGACGCGCCGGCCCGGCACCGGACACTGCACGCGGTCGTCGACTGGAGCTGGAACCTGCTGGAGGAGCCCGGGCGGGACGCGCTGCGGGCGCTGTCCGTCTTCCCCGGTGGTTTCACCGCCGACGCCGCGGCGTACCTGATCGGCGCGGACGACGTGCTGCGCGTCCTGGAGAGCCTCGTCGACCACTCGCTGCTCGGAGTCACCGAGGACCGATGGGGTGTCCGGTTCCGGATGCTGGAGACGGTCCGGGCGTACGGCGCCGAACAGCGGGAGGCCGCCGGTACGGAGAAGGCGGTCAGCGGGCTGCTGGAGTGGGCCCGGACGTTCGGTGCGGCGCAGGCCGGGACGCTCTTCGCCGACCAGCCGTTCGCCGCCGCCGACCGGGTTCTGGTCGAGCTGGACAACCTGACGCTCGCTCTCCGGCACGCGCTGGCGCGCGAGGACGGCGGCACGGTCGCCGCGCTGGCCGCGGTGCTCGGCGCGACCTGGACGGTTCAGTTCGAATACGCGCGCCTCTCCGCACTGGTCCGGAACACCGAGCCGCTGCTCTCGCACTACCGGCCGGAGCCCGCACTGGTCGAGTCGGTGCGCACCGCGGCGGCGCTGGGCGTCGTCCACTCGTACCTGGTCGGCGGGGTGCGTGCGACGCGGTCACTGACGACCCTGCGGCGGCTTCCGCCGGCGCCCCCGACGACGCTGCCCCGGGCGGTGGCGACGATCGTCGACGGACTGCGCACCGGCCCGGCCGGGCTGGACGCGCTGTGCGCGCGGGACGAGCCGCTGCTGGCCGGCGTCGCGAACGTCGTCGCCAGTTACCAGGCCGAGCGGGCGAACGATCCGGACGCCGCCCTGCGCGCGGCCGACCGCGCCCTAGCGGCCGCCGAACGCAGCAGCGGCCCGCTCTGGCGGATCGGCGCACACTCCCGGATCAGCGAGCTCTGCCTCGAGCGTGGCGACGGTGCCCACGCGCGGCACCACCTGCTCGCCGCCCTCCGCCTGCTGGAATCCCTCGGTGGCTCGCCCGACTTCGCCCAGGTGCGGTGGGGAATGGTGCTCGCGAACCTGCAGCTCGGCGACGTCGAGCAGGCCGAGCGGTGGCTCGGACCGGCGCCAGCAGAGCCGACGACGAGCGACGCGTCGCCGCTCACGTTCCATCTCGCGGTGCGGGCGCAGATCCAGCTGGTCAGGGGCGAGGTCGACGCCGGACTCGCGACCTGGCGGACGGCAGTGGCCACGCGGGAGACGCCCGGGCCCGCGGAGGCGGCGATCCACCGTCCCGACCCGGATCCGTGGGACCTGCAACTGCGCGCGGCGCTGGTGGTCGCGCACGCCGCCCACGGCCGGCTCGCGCTGGTCACCGACACCCTGGAGGGTCTGCCCGAGCGGCTGGCCGAGCTGATCCGGACGTCGTCGACGCCGTCCGTGGCCGCGCAGACCGTGGCCGCGGGGACCGTCGCGGCGCCGGCCGTCGGTGCGCTGCTGCTCGCGCTGGGCACCGCGCTGCTCGCCGACGACCCCCGCGGGGACGCGCCGGCGACGGCCGCCCGGCTGGTCGCGCTCGCCGAGCGGTTCCGCTACGCGCGGAGCCTCACCCCGACGATGCGGCCGGAGTGCGTCGCTCCGGTCCCCGCCCGCGTCGACCCGTCGGCGTACCGGGAGGCCGTCTCCGGCTACGCCGACCTGGACGCCGCCGGGCTGCGCGAGGCCGCGCGGGTGGAGCTGGACGCCTATCGCACGGCGCGGGAGAAGAGCCACCGGGCGCCGACGTAACCGGCGAGCGCCAGCCCTCCGCACCAGCCCAACGCCCACCACGCCTGGGTTCCGATCGCATCGCCCATCAGCAGCCCGCGAAGGGTCTCGATGATCGGGGTGAACGGCTGGTGCGCCGCGAACCACCGCACTCCGCTCGACATCGAGTCGGTCGGGACGAACGTGCTGCCCAGGAACGGCAGGAACTGGATCAGCGTCGCCATCGAGCTCGAGCTCTCCGGCGTCGTGAACGCCAGCCCGATCCCGATCGCCAGCCAGCTGACCGCCGCCGACAGCAGCACGACCAGGCCGGCCACCGCGAGCCACTCCCCCGCGGTGGCGGTCGGACGGAACCCGATCAGGACACCGATCGCCAGGACCAGCGCCACCGAGAGCAACGTCCGGACGACGTTGGCGACCGCGTGGCCGGTCAGCACCGACGTGCGGGCGATCGCCATCGTGCGGAACCGGTTGATGATGCCCTTCGCCCCGTCCGCCGTGACGCTCACCGCGGTCGCACCGGCGGTGGCGCCCACGGCGATGACGAGGATGCCGGGCATCACGTAGTCGGCGTAGGTCCCGCTTCCGCTCCCGGCGGCGATCGCGTTCCCGAAGAAGTAGCGGAACAGCAGCAGGAAGAGCGTGGGCGTGGCGATCGATGCGCCCAGCCAGATCGGATCGCGCAGCGTGTGGCGCAGCGCCCGCTGCGACATCGTTCGCGAGTCGGCGAGAGCGGAGGTCAGCGTGCTCATCGGGCGTCTCCGGTCAGCGCGAGGAAGACGTCGTCGAGGTCGGGCAGGTGGACGGAGAGCTCGGACACGTCGATCGCGTCCTCCTCCAGCCGGCCGAGCAGGCTCCGCAGCGAGGGGACCCCGCCGTCGCTGGATACCCGCAGCGTGAGCGCGTCGCTGTCCGGGGACGGACTGGATTCAGCCAGCAGCGCGGTGGCGCGCGCCAGCGTCTCCCCGTCGGCGAAGCGCAGCTGCACGTGTCCCCCGGAGACGCGCCGCTTGAGCTCGGTCGGTGTGCCCTCGGCGACGACCACACCGCCGCTCAGCACCGCGATCCGGTCGGACAGGTCGTCGGCCTCCTCCAGGTACTGGGTGGTGAGGAAGACCGTGACGCCGTCGGCGACCAGCCCGCGGATGATCTGCCACATCGTGCGGCGGCTGCGGGGGTCGAGTCCGGTGGTCGGCTCGTCGAGGAAGAGCACCCGCGGCCGGCCGACCAGCCCCATCGCCAGGTCGAGGCGGCGTCGCATGCCTCCGGAGTAGGTCGCGGGCCGCTTCCGCGCGGCGTCGACCAGGTCGAACTGCTCCAGCAGTTCGGCGGCGCGCCGCCTGCCCTCCCGCTTGCCCAGGTGGTGCAGGTCGGCCATGAGCAGCAGGTTCTCCTCGCCGGTGAGGACGTCGTCCACCGCGGCGAACTGCCCGGTGACGCCGATCGAGGCGCGGACGCCGCCCGGGTCGGACGCGAGGTCGGAGCCGGCGATCCGCGCCGAGCCGCCGTCCGGCGCGAGCAGCGTCGAGAGGATGTGGACCGTGGTGGTCTTGCCGGCACCGTTCGGGCCGAGCAGCGAGAAGATCGTGCCCGCGGGAACGGTGAGGTCGACGCCGTCCAGCACGGGATGGTTGCCGAAGGATTTGCGGAGACCGGTCGCGGCGATCGCCGGTGTCATCTACTCACTCCTGGTTCCGCGTGACCCCGGTGGTCACGCCCAGGAGGAGAGTGCGGGTGTCCGGCTTCAGTCCGGTTCCAGCCCGCTTTCAGCGCCGTTGAACGGCCGCGCTCCGGCGGTTGACGCGGAGGCGGATGCCGTCGGCGTCGAGGTCGGCGCCGGACGCCGAGCGGGCGCGGACCTCGACCGGCTCGCCGGTGGAGTCCTCGACCACCGCGAGCGGCCCCTCGCCGTCGGTCTGCAGGTACCGGTCGCCCCAGCGCATCAACGCGAGCACCGCCGGCAGCAGGTCCTGCCCCATCGGCGTCAGGACGTACTCGTAGCGGGTGCGCTGCCCCGGCTCGCGGTACGGGCGCTTGGCGAAGATTCCGGCCGCGACCAGCTCCTTCAGCCGGGCGGACGCGATCGCGTCGGTGATGCCCACCCGCGCGGCGAAGTCGTCGAACCGGGTCGTGCCGTAGAACGCCTCCCGGATCAGCAGCATCGCCGACCGCGTCCCGACGACGTCCATCGCTTTACCGATCGAGCACGCGGACGCCTGCCACCGGGATCGGTCGGCGAGTGGTCCTTCGAGTCGCATCGGCATGTGGAACAGCTTACTCCTGGCTAGACACAACCGTAGTCAGACCTCTAGCGTGCCTGGCTATGCAGAAGTCAAGCCAGAAGGTGCTCTTCCGATTTCAGGGTGGGCGGGTGGGGGGTGCGGGGCCGGATCTGGCAATCCTGTGCGGCGCCCCGTTCCTCGCCGGTCTTGACCTGTTCGTCGTCAACGTCGCCTTCTCCGAGATCGGCCGGAGCTTCCCCGACCACTCGCTCGGCGACCTCAGCTGGATTCTCAACGGCTACGCGATCGTCTACGCCGCGCTGCTCGTTCCGGTCGGGCGATGGGCCGACCGGGTCGGCAACAAGCCGGTGTTCGTCGCCGGGCTGGTGCTGTTCACCGCGGCGAGCGCAGCCGCCGCCGCGAGCCCGACGCTCGCCGCGCTGGTCGGCTTCCGGATCGTCCAGGCGGTCGGCGCCGCCGCACTGACGCCGACCAGCTTGGGCCTGCTGATCCACGCGGCGCCGCCGGAGCGGCGGGCGGTCTCGGTGCGGATCTGGGCCGCGACGAGCGCACTGGCCGCCGCCGCCGGGCCGGTCGTCGGTGGGCTGCTGGTGGAGCTGTCCTGGCGGTGGATCTTCCTGATCAACGTGCCGCTCGGCGTCGTCCTCGTGATCGGGGCGCTCCGGCGGGTGCCCGACCACCGGGCCGCCGACCCCGACCGCAGCCTCGACCTGGTCGGCGCCGCGCTGCTGACGCTCGGCATCGGCGCGCTCGCGTTCGGGTTGGTCGAGGGCAACGACCGGGGCTGGACCAGCACCGGCATCCTGGTCGCGTTCGGAGTGGCCGCGCTCGCGCTGGCGGGCTTCGGGCTCCGCAGCGCCCGGCACGCGTCGCCGTTGGTGGACCCCGCGCTCTTCGGAGTACGGACGTTCACCTGGGCCGCGATCGCCACCGCGGTCTTCAGCGCGGCGTTCGCCGCCGGTCTGCTCGCGGTGATCCTCTGGATGCAGGACGTCTGGGGCTACTCCGCGGTGCGGACGGGCCTCGCCATCGCGCCGGGGCCGTTGATGGTGCCGCTGTTCGCGCTCGGCGGCGCGGGCCTGCTGCGGCGGATCCCGGCCGGACGGCTGGCCGCCGTCGGCTGCGCCCTCTGGGCGGTGGGCAGCGTCCTGCTGCTGACGTCGGTCGACACGCAGCCCGCCTACCTGACCGCGGTGCTCCCCGGCTGGCTGGTCTGCGGAGTGGGGGTCGGGCTGGCGCTGCCGACGCTCCTGGCGTCCGCGACCGCGCAGCTGCCCCCGGCACGGTCGGCGACCGGCAGCGCGGTCGTGAACATGGGGCGGCAAGTCGGCACCGTGCTCGGGGTGAGCGTGCTGGTCGCGGTGCTGGCGTCGCCGGCCGGGTCCGACGCCACCCTGGAGGCGTTCCAGCGAGCGTGGTGGGTGGTCGCCGCGGTCGCGGTCGTCGCGGCGGTGACCGCGCTCGGCCTCAGCTCCCGCCGCACCGGCCCGCCGACGGTGCCGGCTGGGCCGCCCGTGGCCGTCTCGGCCGCCGCGGCCGACCGGGCCCCGAGCGCCGGTGAACGTGCCGACGACCACGACCACGACCACGAGCACGGCGCGACGCGGCCGGAGGGTGCGCGATGACCACGACCACGGCGGAGACAACGCTGGTCTACCCGGCGGACGAGACGTGGCAGGGCTTCACCGGAGTGCACGGCGGCGTGGTGGTCGCCGCGCTGCTGGCCGCCGCCGACGCGCTGGTGCCCGGCACTCCGGCGACGATCACCACCCATTTCCTGGCGCCGGTCCCGCCCGGCGACCTCCTGGTCGACGCCGCGCTCGTCCACCCGGGCCGGACCGCTGCGGTGACCGCGCGGATCGGCACGGCGGTGACCGGCCTGGTCCGAGTGGTCCGCCCGGCGAGTGCCCGGCCCTCCGCCGCCCCCGGGACGCCTCCCGGCCGCGCGGACGCCGGGACGGCAGGCACCGGGGACACCGGCACCGGGGCGGCTGGCGGGGTTGCGCCGGCGTGGCCGCTACCGGACGCGGCACCCGAGCCGGAAGCCTGCCCCCGGCTCGACCTGCCGGTGCAGCTGGTGCCGGTCGGCCAGCACTTCGAGATCCGGCCGGTCAGCGCGTCGCGTCCGCTCGCGGGCGGGGACGAGCCCGCGTTCGACGTCTGGATCCGCCTTCGCCCTGCGGTGTTCACTCAGCGGGCGTTCGCCGCCCCGGAAGCCGCCGCGATCCTGCTCGACGCGCTGCCGCCCGGGCTCTTCGCGACGCTGCGCCGCCCGGTGCCGATCCCGACCGCGGAGCTCACCGCGCACTTCACTCCGGTCGGCTACCGGCCCGACGGCTGGTTCCGCCTCCGCCAGCGCACGGCCTGGGCGACGGCCGACCTCTGCGTCGACGAGACCGAGCTGCGCACCGCGGACGGCGAGCTCGCCGCCCAGGCCCGCCAACTCCGCCGCATCGTCCGCTAGGCCCCATCGACCGCTAAGCCAGGGGGCGGTGTGCGTTCCGGCGACCCATAGGCGGCCCGAACGCACAACGCTCCGAGCGGATCACGCCCCCAGGTACTGGAGCACGGCGAGCACACGGCGGCTGTAACCGCCGTCGGCGGACAGGCCGAGCTTGTCGAAGATCGCGTTGACGTGTTTCTCCACCGCGCTCTGCGAGATCGACAGGTCCGCGCCGATCCGCCCGTTGGTCTGGCCCTGCGCCATCCGGTCGAGCACTTCCCGCTCCCGCGCGGTCAGCGCCGCCAGCGGATCGGCGTGGGACGAGCGGGCCAGCAACTGCCGCACCACCTCCGGGTCGAACGCGGCGCCGCCGGAGGCCACCCGGGCCAGCGCGTCGAGGAACTCCTCCACCCGCACGACCCGGTCCTTCAGCAGATATCCGATGCCGGACGCGGTGCTGCCCAGCAGCTCGGTCGCGTACCGCTTCTCGACGTACTGGGAGAGCACGAGCACACCCACCGACGGCCACTGCTCGCGGATCCGCAGCGCCGCCCGCAGCCCCTCGTCGGTGTGGGTGGGCGGCATCCGGACGTCCACCACGACGACGTCCGGCGGCTCGGCGGCGACCGCGGCGAGCAGCGCGTCGGCGTTCCCCACCGACGCGACGACCTCGTGCCCCTCGTCGGCGACCAGCCGTTCCAGGCCCACCCGCAGCAGCGCGGAGTCCTCGGCGAGCATCAGCCGCACGGCAGCACCGCCTCGATCGTCGTCGGCCCGCCCTGCGGACTCTCCACCCGGAACCGGCCGTCGAGCGCGGACACCCGTCGGGAGAGCCCGGTCAGGCCGCCGCCGGACGGCTCCGCACCGCCCACCCCGTCGTCCCGGACGACGATCCGCAGATCGTTCCCGGTCTGCCGCACGGTCACCTCCACCGTGGACGCCTGCGCGTGTTTGATCGCGTTCGTCACCGCCTCGCTCACCACGAAGTAGGCGACGGTCTCGGCCACGCTCACCATCGCCGCCGGCCCCTTCTCCGGCAGCTCCACGGTGAGCGCGACCGGCACCGGCGACCGCTCGGCCACGGTCTCCAGCGCCACCGGGAGCCCACCGGCGTCCAGGGCAGCCGGGAACACCCGCCAGGAGACCTCGCGCAGCTCGACCAGCGCGTCCGCCGCCTCGTCGTGGGCCTGCCGCAGCAACTCCGCGAGCCGGTCGTTGTTTCCCTGCTCCACCCGCCGGGCGCGCCCCAGCAGCATTCCGACCGCCACCAGCCGCTGCTGGACGCCGTCGTGCAGGTCACGCTCGATCCGGCGCCGCTCCGCGTCCACCGCCACCACCACCTCGGCGCGCGCGGTGGACAGCTCGGCGATCCGCCGCTCGTACGCCTCCCGGTGCCCGGGGCCGAGAAGGTGCTCGGCCACCCAGCGGTCGACTCGCGCCAACGCCATGATCCCGGAGAAGTTGAGGAACGCCAGCACGACGCCCAGCCCGGTCAGGTAGGCGATGTTGAACGGGCTGGGCTCGATGCCGTCCACCGGCCAGCCGATGAACCAGCCGACGACCAGCGCCACCACCGTCGCCGCGCCCCAGGCCAGCAGCGTGTAGAGCAGGCCGCCGAACAACCCGACCGGCACCCTGGCCGCGAGGTAACGCCACGCCCGTGCGGTGGTCACCACCCGGATGGCTACCGGTCCGTACGCCCGGGTGACCCGCTCCTCGTCGAGCCGCACCAGCGCGCGAGCCCCCGCCCCGAGCCGCTCCCGCGCCCGGCCGCCGGTCAGCACCCACGCCCCGCCGGCGGCCACCAGGTAACCCAGGGCGACCATCCCGGTGCACGCGCCCAGCGCGACACCGACGAACGGCCGCAGCCGACCGGACAGGACCTTCACCGGACCAGTGTCCCCCGGCGCAGCCGACGCAGGACGAACCACCCCACCGCCGCCATCACCACTGCGATCACCGCGTACTGGAGCCACCCGGCGTACCGCTCGACCCGCCACCACTGCTCGCCGAGCTGGTACCCGGCCATCACGAACAGCGTGTTCCACAGCAGGCTCCCCGCGGTCGTGTAGAGCAGGAACCGTCCGAGCGGCATCCGCTCGACGCCCGCCGGTATCGAGATCAGGCTCCGGAACA
This sequence comes from Cryptosporangium minutisporangium, assembly GCF_039536245.1. Taxonomy (NCBI): domain Bacteria; kingdom Bacillati; phylum Actinomycetota; class Actinomycetes; order Cryptosporangiales; family Cryptosporangiaceae; genus Cryptosporangium; species Cryptosporangium minutisporangium. Next base: position 206,290 of record NZ_BAAAYN010000047.1, read on the forward strand.
GCGGGATCATCCGCCCGAAGAACACCGCCTTGCCACCGTGCCGAGCGAACCACGCTTCGGTCCGGTCGACGTCGGTGAGCTTGACCAGCGGCAGCCGGTCCACGACCGCCCGCAGCCGGTCCCGTCCGAACACCGCGCCGAGCCCGTAGAGCAGCAGCGCGCCCACCACCGACCCCACCGTCGTCCAGAACAGCGCGCTGGCCAGGCTCAGTTCACCCCGGCTCGCGGCGAACCCGGCCAGCGGCAGGATCACCTCGCTCGGGATCGGCGGAAAGAGGTTCTCCGCGGCGATCGCCAGCCCGGCGCCGGGGCCGCCGAGTTCCTCCACCAGGTCGACCGCCCAGCCGGCCGGTCCCCCGTCGTCCATCGTCAGTTCCACAAAGGTCATGGCTTGACGCTAGAAAGCACGCCATCGCCCAACCATGGGGCCGACCACCCGGTTGACCAGGCACTCCGCACTACCGCACTGCGGAAAACCCCACCATTGTCGTGGGTCGGAGGTTCGTAGCGCAGAAGTAGAAGGCAAACGCTTCGTCAAGCCAGGCGCCAGGCGCGAACGAACTCACGCGTCAAGACACTAGCGCCGGGACGTCCGCGAGCTGCCGGAGCTGATCGTTGAGGTGCGTGCAGGTCGAGATCCCGGTGAACTCCCGCCGCACCAACGGCCGGAGCTCCCGCACGTCCTGACCCACCAGTCGGGCCGCGCTGGCGCCCGCCGACGGGCACTCCACCCATGGCAGCACCTGCGGCGTCGCGGTCATCGTGCGGATCCGGTGGTCGTCCGGGTCCACCTGTCCGCGCACCGTCCACTCGTGGATGACCGTCTCCCGGCCGTCGGCGTCGACGTGCGAATCGCGGTACAGGCTGTCGATCTCCCACCGCCCGTCCGCCGGCCAGACGTCGAGCCGGCGTGCCCGCCGGACGGCGTGCGGTGGGAGCGGCGGCCGCTCGTGCCACGCCTCCGGGTCGTCCGGAACCACCACGTCCGGAGCGTCCGGGCCGGTCACCGCCGGGATCAACCGGTCGCGCCGGATCCCGACCATGATCGTGCCGTCGCTCCGCCATCCGGAGCACAGATCTTCCCGGGCGATCCGGTCCAGCATTTCACCGCTGGCAGAGAAGCCCCCGGCGCTGAGTGCGACGCCGCTGACCAGCGTCGCCACCGGGAAGTCGTCGAGCAGCAGATGCAGCCGGGTCGCCTCCGCGTACTGCTCGGGCAGGGTCTCCTGGACCCGGCGTCGGAACCCACCCGCCAGCGACGCCCCGGCCAGCGCGGCGAGCCGCTCGTCCGGCGGGTCGGCCGAGATCGCCCGCAACGTCCAGCCGCCGACGTAGTCGACCTCGGCCTCGATCCGGGTGTGCGCCGCCGATCCCTCGGCGACTGTGCCGACTGTGGCGGTGCGCAGGTCGCGCGCCCGGGCGTCGACGACGACCCGGCCGGTCAGCCCATCCGGCCGCAGCATGTCGACGGTGCTGGTCCGGCGCACCGACCCGGGACGCCGGGCGGGCGTTCCGCGCGTGGGATCGTGGGTGCCGTGTCTCGGATGCAGGGCTCGGCCGGACGTCATCGACTCTCCTCACCGAGGACGGGCCAGGTTGCTTCAGCGAACCAACCTCCTTCATACGCCCTGCGCCCGCCCTCGGGCAGGCGAACGCACGCTCCCGCTCGTCCCCTACGGTCGTCGTCATGACCGACCTCCCCGACACCGTCCTCAGCGGCTTCCACCCGGCCCGCTCGGCCGAACAAGTGACCCTGGGCGCGGGCAGCGTGGCCCGGTTCGTCGCCCCCGGCTCCGCCACCCAGGGCCGGTTCGGCCTGTTCGAATGGCGGATACCACCCCGGACGGGCGGCACCGACACCCATCTCCACAAGACGTTCTCGGAGTCGTTCTACGTCACCGCGGGGACCGTCACGGTCTACGACGGCAGCCGCTGGGTCGAGGCGGAGCCGGGCGACTTCCTCCACGTGCCCGAGGGCGGCGCGCACGGGTACTACAACGGCACCGACGAGCCCGCCGCGATGCTGGTCGTGTTCGCCCCCGGCGCACCACGCGAGGCCTACTTCCGGGAACTCGCCGAGATCGCCACCGAGGGCCGCAGACTGACCGACGACGAGTGGATCGAGCTGTGGGCTCGCCACGACCAGTACCCGGTCACCGGTCCTACCACCTAGATGAGGCGGGCCACGGTCGCCCGTGGCCCGCCTCCGGGAGCTCAGCCGGCCGCGCCGTTGAGCGGCTGCTCGCCGGGGCGCAGCCCTTGGTGCCCCATCCGCTCGGCCTTCGTCGTCAGGTAGGCCTCGTTGGCCGGCAGCGTCGCGGCCGGCATCGCGTGGACCTCGGCGGTCCGGATACCGGCGGCCCGTAACGCCGCCACCTTGTCGGGGTTGTTCGTCAGCAGCCGGATCTCCTCGACCCCGATCTGCCGCAGGTAGGCGGCGGCCGGGCCGTAGCTGCGGCGGTCGACCGGCTCCCCGAGCTCGAGGTTCGCCTCGACCGTGTCCAGCCCGGTCTCCTGCAGCGCGTAGGCCCGGATCTTCTGCGCCAGGCCGATCCCGCGGCCCTCCTGGCCGCGCAGATAGAGGACCATGCCTCGGCCCTCCTCCGCGACCAGCCGCAACGCGGTGTCGAGCTGGTCACCGCAGTCACAGCGCTGCGAGCCGAGGGCTTCCCCGGTCAGACACTCGGAGTGCACCCGGACCAGCGGCGGTTCGCCGCCCGGTGGCGCTGAGTGCTCAGTGGGCGGCGTCCGCATCGAGAGAGCCAGGTGTTCGACGTCGTCAGCGCCGGAGAAACAGACGGCGTCGAAGACGCCGTGGCGGGTCGGGAGCTTGGCCCGCGCGAGTACACGAACGGTCGCCGGAGCGGTCGTGGTCACCGGTCACCACCTTCCACTGTCGGGTCCGGAGCAATATGCGAGCTCGGCAGAGGTCACCGCATGGGTGCGACAGAAGTTCACCAGGTGAGCACGTCGCCCGACGAGTTCTGGTTCACCCAATTACCGCAGTGAACACTAGACGCACACCGAACCTTCCCTTCGTCCCTTTCCGGTTCGAGATCGCCGATGCGTCGGTACGGATCGGCGCGGGAGCGGGCGCGGCGGCGTCCCGGGAGGTCGGACGCTGCTCCCGGGACGCCGGAACGAACCGTAAAACATGAAGTCCAGTTCAGGTCAAGCGCGCCGGTCACGCCAGTACCGCGCGACGCTTTCCAGGATGGTGAAGTCCTCCGTGAGCGGGCGCCGATCGTGCGGATCGTCGGGGTTGGTGTCGAGGACGACGTAGCTTGCGCCGAGATCCGCGATCGTGTCCAGATCCTGGGCGATCTGCTGGAGTGTTCCGGTGCCCGCCGGGCGGTCGGGCCGGTCGACGGGCGTCTCCCGCACGTCCAGCTGGATGCGGGGCGCCACCGGCGGGGCGGGCCGGCCGAGAGCGGCGGCGGCCGCGGCGAGCCCCGGGAGCCCGACGTCCCGGAGCCAGGTGAGGTCGGGGTTGCCGGGGTGCCAGGCGTCGCCGAACCGAGCCGCCCGGCGCAGTGCCGCCGGCGCCGCGCCACCCACCCAGATCGGCGGGTGCGGCGTGCGGACCGGCGCCGGCCCGGTCGCGACGTCGGTGAACGTGGCGAACTCCGAGTCGTGCGAGATCCGGTCGTGGGTCCAGAAGTCGACGAGGATCTGCAGGTAGTCGTCGGTCATCGCGCCGCGCCGGGCGTACGGGACGCCGAGCGCGGCGAACTCCGGCTCCGACCAGCCGGACGCCACCCCCAACACGAACCGCCCGTCGCTGAACCGGTCGATGTTGGCGACAACCCGGCCGGTCTGCAACGGATGCCGGTACGGCGCGATCGTCACGCTGGTGCCCAGCTCCAGCGTCGTCGTGTGCGCGGCCAGCCACGCGATCGTCGGAAACGGGTCGTAGAACGGCGCCGGGTAGGTCTCGTCCACGTCCGGCGTGGAGGCGACGTGGTCGGACATCATCGCCAGGGCGAAGCCCGCGTCCTCCGCGAACCGCACCCATGCCCGCAGGCCCTCCGGATCGGCGCTGGGGCCGAAGTTCCGGACGTTGAGCCCCAACTTCACGGCAGCTGCGCCAGGTAGCGGCGGAACGGCTCGTCCGCGCCGGGCGTCGGCACGTGCTGGATCTGCTCCGGCGCGAGCGCCCGCAGCGCCGCCTGCATGCTCGTCGCCAGCGGCGCGCTGTCCGGCGGCGCGGGGTACCGCAGGTCGGGCGCGAACTCCTTCGGCGCGGCGTAGACCAGCGCTGTCACGCCCGCCGTGGCCGCCACCGCGTGACAGATCGCGCACGGCTCGCAGCTGGCGTAGACGACCGCGCCGGTCAGGTGCACGGTGCCGAGCGCCCGGCACGCATTCCGGACCGCGGCGACCTCGGCGTGCGCGGTCGGGTCGCAGTCGGCCAACGCCGTATTGACGCCGGTCGCCAGCGTCTCGCCGTCCCGCACGACGAGCGCCGCGAACGGTAACTGCCCCGCGTCCGCGTTGGCCGTCGCGAGTCGTACCGCTTCCTGCAGCCATCGCTCCGCTGTCACGATCGGGAGCCTAGGCCGTGTCCCGCGATCTCGCTCGCAGCGAGGCCCCACCCAGGCGTCGACCGGCAAGGCGGAGGGGTCCGCGGCTGCCGCTAGCTCTTTGGCAGCTGTTGTATCGGTGGATCCCCGACAACGCGGCCGGTCGGCGCCTGCGCGGGCCGCAGCCGAGCACGGATCCGCAGGACACGGCCTAGTTCTGGAACCAGGTGCGTTGGGCGGTGACGACGAGGAACGCACCGCCGTACCGGGACGCCGCGTACTGCAGCGGCGTGAGGTCGAGTGCCGGGGCGTGCCGCTCCCACTCCCGCTCGTCCGACGAGACGAGCACGACGTCCTGGAGGCCTTCGACGTACCCGACGGAGTCTTCGTCCGCCTGGGCGAAGTGCAGCGCGAGTTCGACCCCGTCCCGTTCGTACACGGCGGCGTTGACCGCGACCGGGCCGGACGGCGCGGGCGACGACGAGTTGTCCTCCGGCAGCGGGACCGGCTCCGACCCCGACAGGTTCGCCAGCTGCTGGTCGGCGTCGTCGGCATGGACGGCCCAGCCCGCCTGCACGACCTGCTCCCGGCTCTGCCGGAGTGCCGCCTCCAGCCCGGTGAACGGGACCTCCAGGACCACCGTGTGCTGGCTGGCGCAGATCCAGCTGTAGTCGTCCCACCGCCACAGCGCCCGACCACCCCGCTCGCACGCCTCGTGCCGGGCGACCCCCAATCGGGCCGCTCCGGTGGGTGCGACGACCGAGAGGGCCGCGGCCAGCCGCTGGGCCGCAGCGTCCCGGGCTCCGACGACCGCCGCGCTCTCCAGCTCCGGTGGCGGGTCGCGGTGCACGAACCGGCTGAACCCCACCGCCCCGACCCCGCACGCGACGAGCAGGAACACCAGCGCACCGGCGAGCAGCGCGACCGTGCGCCGCAGCCGGCGCTGCGGCGGCGCGGGCTGTCGCGCCGCGTCCACCAGCCACTCCACGGAGTCGTCGTGCAGGTCCTCCCCGGCAGGCGCCTCGACGGGATCCGCCTCGACGAGGTCCTCCTCGACGGGGGGTGCGGTGGGTGGGGGCGCGGACTCGGACACCTGTCCGACCCTAGCCTCGCCTGCGGACACGCGTCAGCGTCCGGAGAGGTAGTCGGCCGCGACCCGCTTCGGAACGACCATTCGCCACGCGTCCAGCACCAGTTCTTCGAGCTCGGGAAGCTCGACGGCGGCCATCCGGAGCTGCAGCCAGTTGAACCTCTCGTCGGTGCGGTCCGGCGGCAGGAACACCTCGGGCCGCGCCGCGAGGAGCGCGCCGCGCTCCTCGCGCGGGAACGCGAACCCGAGCACGGTCTCGTCCCGGGAGAACGCCAGGTAGACGATCTTCCCGACGCGGAACTTCACCCGGTCCCGGACGACGACCTCGTAGCTCCGCGGCAACGGCCGGGCGATCGTCCGGACGTCGTCGATCGTGACGGTCACAGATCCACGGTGACCAGGTGGCGCCCTGCGGTGGTCACGATCTCGATCGATTCGACCGCGTCGGGTGCGATCGCGGCGTTGCCGGTGATCGGCCAGCCGTCGGGGGCGGACGCCGCCTTCTCGGTGATCACCCAGCTGCTGGCGATCTCCTCGTTCTCGGCCGAGCGCACGATCATCCGGCACTCCTCGCCCGCTTTGATGCCCCTGAGCGTGGCGTTCACCTTCACCCAGCCGGCGGCCGGGACGACCTGTGCGGTCATCTCCGCGCCGGTGTCCGGATCCTTCGCACTCGCCGTACGGGTGCCCGCCACGGCTGAGGATTGCGACGGGTCGGCGACGAACTCCTGCGGCTCGCCGGAGCGTCCGAGGAAGACGCCGCCGCCGACCGCGAGCGCGAGCGCGACCACCGCCGCCGCACCGGCCAGCAGCGCACGGCCCCCGGATCGGCGGGAGGCCGACTCCTCGCGGGCCGCCCGTAGCGTCCGCTGCATCAGCATGTCGGTCTCCGGGTCCGGGCCGTCCAGGAAGAGCTCCGGGGGCACCTCGTCCAGCGCGTTCTCGATGTCGCGCAGGACCGTCACCTCGTGCCGACACGCCGGGCAGGTGGCGAGGTGCTCCTCGACGCGGCGGTACTCGACCGGGTCCAGCAGGCCGAACAGGTAGCCGGCGATATCGACGTGTCCGTGCGGCGCGGTCATCGGGTCACCATCCCGAGGCCCGCATCCCGGCCACCGAACGTGTCCCGCAAGGTTCTCAGCGCGTAGAACGTTCTGCTCTTCACGGTGCCGACCGGTACTCCGAGCGCATCGGCCGCCTCCTTGATCGTGCGGCCCTTCAGGTAGATCTGGATGAGGACGTCCCGGTGTTCGACCGGCAACTGCTCCAGCGCGTCCATCACGACCATCTGGTTCACCACGTGGTCGGCGTGGTCGCGGGCGACCGGCGGCTTGTACGGCACCTCCGGGACCTCGGCCGGCCGGGCCGCGCGAGCCCGGGACTGGTCGATGACGATATTGCGAGCAACGGTCAGCAGCCAGCCCCGCACCGAGCCCTTGCCGTTCACCATGACCTCCGGGTTCCGCCACGCCCGGAGGATCGTCTCCTGGACGATGTCCTCGGCGAGCGCGCGGTCCTCGGTCAATCTGGTGACGTACGCCAGGAGCGCCCGTCCGTGCTCGGCGAACAGCGACCGGATCAGCGCCTCGTTGCCCGCTGGGGCTCGTCGCTGACCAGCGCTTCGGACCATCCGCCGCTCCCCTCGTGGCGCCGCATCCCGAGACCGCCCCTGACTGTAGGGCACCCCACCGTCCGGCCGCTCGAAGGCATTTCCACAGTGGTGCTGTGGTAACGAACCGTCCAGGAATGGGGCGGTTCGCAGATTGACGCGGCGGTCGGCACGGTGTGCGCGGTCGGCGCGGTCCGTAGCGAAGGCGCCGTGCGGAAGGCTCAGGACGGTCACGATGGCCCCTCATGCTGGGTGATCCCACGCTCACACGGGCCGGCGCGCGAATAGGTTCACGACCCGCTCCGGGCCGGGACGCGCGCGGCTCGCCGCCCGCGCCGTAGCGTTCGGTCCATGCAGATCGTGACGATGCGGGACGAGCACGCCTCGCCGGTGCTGGACGTCTACCGGCTCGGCATCGGGACCCGCCAGGCGACGTTCGAGACCGAGGTGCCGGATTGGGCGGCGTTCGACGCGGCCCGCCTGCCCGAGCACCGGTTCGTGGCGCTCGACGCCGACGGTTCGCTGCTCGGCTGGGTGGCGTGCAGCCCGGTGTCCGGACGCCCGGTCTACGCCGGTGTCGTCGAGCACTCCGTCTACGTGCATCCGGACGCCCGGGGGCGCGGCGTCGGCCGGACGCTGCTCGACGCGCTGATCGCCTCGACCGAGAAGGCCGGTATCTGGACGATCCAGTCGGCGGTGTTCCCGGAGAACACCGCGAGCCTCGCCCTTCACGTCGCCTGCGGGTTCCGGGTGGTCGGGACCCGAGAGCGGATCGGACGCCACTACGGCGCGTGGCGAGACGTCGTCCTGATCGAACGCCGCAGCCCCGTGGTGGACTAACCCCGCCGGACGTATTTCGGGCGCGGGATCGGCGCCCGAATGTCACGATCCGGCCATGCCGATCGATCCGCACTTGCTCGCTCTGTTCACCCTCACGACGATCGTCGCGATGATCACGCCCGGCCCCGACATGCTGTTCGTCCTCGGCTGCGGCATGCGCGGCGGTCCACGCGCGGGGCTGCTCGCCACCGCGGGCGTCGCGACCAGCGAGGCGGTCCACGTCACGCTGGCCGCCGTCGGGCTGACCGCGCTGTTCGCCGCGGCGCCGGTGGCGTTCACCGTGGTCCGGGTCGTCGGCGGGATCTACCTCATCTACCTCGGCGTCCAGATCATCCGGGCGCGCAAGGGCAGCACGGCGGATCTCCCGGACGGCGGCGGCACGATGTCCGGACGGCGGGCGTACCTCAACGGCCTGGCCACGAACCTGCTCAACCCGAAGATGGTGACGTTCACGATCGCGTTCCTGCCCCAGTTCATCAACCCTTCGCTGGGCCGGGTCTGGCTGCAGTTCGTGATCCTCGGCGTGATCCTGATCGTGATCGAGTTCCTCGTCGACGGCTCCGTCGGTGTCCTCGCCGGACGGATCGGCGGATGGCTGCGCGCCCGCCGGGCGGCCCGGCGCCGGATCGACGTCGCCACCGGTGGCCTGTTCATCGGCCTCGGGGTGCGGCTCGCCGCGGAGCGGTAACGCCCGCGGCGGCAGCGTCCCGGTCTACACCGCCGCCGGCGTGTTCCACCGCAGCTGGGATGCGGCGAACTGGTTGCAGATTTCGACGATCCGTCCCTTGTCGACGGGTCGGTACCCGACCACCGCGCGGATCGTCAGCCCGTCGAGCAGCGCGGAGAAGCCCTCGACGAACGTGTCGACGTCGAGGTCGGGTTCCAGCTCGCCGGTCGCGACACCGTACTCCAGCACCTCGCGCACCAGCCCTTGCCAGCCGGCCTCCAGCTCGCTGATGAGCTTGTGCACCGCCGGGTCGTGGACCGCCTCCGACCACGCCTCCAGCCACATCATCAGGTTGCTGTCGCGCAGTCCGCTCGGCGCGGCGGCGTCGACCAGCCAGCGCCACCGCTCCTGCGCCGTGGCCAGCTCGGAGAAGGCGGCGACCGCCCGCTCCCGGAGGTCGGATTCGACGATCCGTAACGCGGCCATGAACAGGTCGGTCTTGCTCTCGAAGTAGTAGAGGAGGTGCGCGCCGGTCATTCCGAGACCCGCGCCGATGTCAGCGAGCCGGGCGTTCCGGACACCGTGTTCGCTGAGCACGGAGATCGCCGACCGGGCGATCTCGCGGCTCTTGCCGCGCCGCTTCGTCGTCATAACAATGTGACCCGTTTCGTCGCCTGAGGACGCTGAACGCTTCCCCAAACAGTGATATCGCACCGGAGCGCGGTCGTGGGGTCACACAGCGAAGCGGAACGACGCAACTCCCGAATTTTCCCGTTCTCGACGGGTCATCGAACCGGCGAGGGCCGGGCCCCGAACGGGCCCGGCCCTCGNCCGTTTTCTGCTCGGCGGCGGCGTCCCGCGCCTCCGCCGAGGCCTCGACGGCCGGCGCGCCGGCACCGGTCGTGATGGCGATCCGACGCGGCTGCGCCTCGGCCGGGACCGCGTACGCACCGGCCACCCGGACGCTCAGCACGCCGGCGTCGTAGGACGCGGTGACGGCGTCGGCGGTCAGGTGCTCCGGCAGGCCGAAGCTGCGACGGAACGAGCCGTAGCGGACCTCGCTGAAGGCACGACCGTCGCGCTCCTCGGTGCGCTCGTTCCTGCGTTCACCACGGACGACCAGCTGTCCGTCGGCGACCTCCACGGCGACGTCCTTCTCGACGTCGACGCCCGGCACCTCGAGGCGGACGACCGCGTCGTCGCCGTCGCGGGTCACCTCGGCGGCGGGCGTGAACGTGGCCGCCCGGCGGTCGCCGACCGGCCGCGTGGCGACCGGACCGAACGAGCGGCGAACCAGCGCGTCGAACTCAGCGAACGGGTCCCGACGCGTCCAGAGAGTGATGCTCATGATGTCTCTCCCCTGAGTTTCTCCGGCACGGTCTCGGTTCGACCGGCCACATGTCAGGAAACCTGAGTCGCCTCGACTCAATTCCCGCGTCGATGTGATCCGGACCACGGCAACCCTTGCGGGGTCCGAAAAATTGCGTGGTCCGCAAGGAGCCGTCTACGGTGACGCCATGTCCGACGACGAGCCGACGTACGTCACGCTCGAAGAGCACCCGTCCGGGCTGGTGACCTGGCGCCAGCGCAAGAAGCAGGCCACCCGCGAGGCGATCGCCGATGCGGCGTGGCGGCTCGCCCTGAAGGTCGGCCCCGACAACGTCCGGGTCGACGACATCGCCGCGGCGGCGGGCGTCTCGCCGCGGACGTTCAACAACTACTTCTCCAGCCGGGAGGAGGCGATCTGCGCGCAGCGCCTGCGCTGGGCGGAGAAGCTCACCTCCGCTCTCCGGAACCGGCCCGCGGACGAGCCACTGGACCAGGCGCTGGGGGCCGCAATCCTGGAGGTGCGCGGCCGGAACGACGCCGACAAGGCGATGATCCGCCTGGTCGCCGCAACGCCGGCGATGCGGGCCGAGTACCTCCGGCACTCGGTGGCGACCGAGTTCACGCTCGCCGAGATCATCGCCGAGCGAACGGGGTGCGACTCGCTCGCCGCCCGCGTCGTCGGCGGTGCGTACGCGACCGCCGCCCGCGTGGCGGGCGAATATTGGCTACGCGACGACGGCGACGTGCCGTTCACTGACTTCTTGCGCGCCGCACTCGAACGGGCGGCTCCCGCCGCCCGTGCCCTCGAGGCGAGCCTGTCGGCCCCGCACCACCCGTTCCGAGAGGGTCACCAGTGCTGATCACCCTGTTGCGGGCGCATCTGCGCCCTTATCGGCGGCCGCTCGCCGTGGTCGTCCTGCTGCAACTGCTCCAGACGCTGGCGATGCTCTACCTGCCGACACTCAACGCCGACATCATCGACCGCGGTGTGGTGACCGGGGACACCGACTACATCGTGCGGACCGGCGGCGTGATGCTGGCGGTCAGCCTCGGGCAGATCGTCTGCGCGATCGGCGCGGTGTACGTCGGGGCGAAGGTCGCGATGGCCCTCGGCCGGGACGTCCGGGCCGCCCTGTTCGACCGGGTGCAGTCGTTCTCCGCCCGCGAGGTCGGCACGTTCGGTACCCCGTCGCTGATCACCCGGATCACCAACGACGTCCAGCAGGTGCAGATGCTGGTCGTGATGACGCTGACGATGGTCATCGCGGCTCCGGTGATGTGCGTGGGCAGCCTCCTGCTCGCGCTCCGCCTGGACGTTCCGCTGGCGTCGATCCTGCTGGTCGCGCTCCCGGTCCTGGTGGCGATCATCGGGGTACTGATCGCCCGCTTGGGGCCGCAGTTCCGGCTCATGCAGGCGAAACTCGACGACATCAACCGGGTGCTCCGGGAGCAGATCGGCGGTGCCCGCGTCATCCGGGCGTTCGTCCGGGAACGGTACGAGCGGCAGCGCTTCGCCCGGTCCAACGACGAGCTCTACGACGTGTCGGTGCGCGTGGGTCGGCTGCTGTCGGTGATGTTCCCGGCCGTGATGGCGGTCGTGAACGTCTCCAGCGTGGCGGTGGTCTGGTTCGGTGGGCACCGGATCGACTCGGGCGCCATGCAGATCGGCGCGCTGACCGCGTTCCTCAGCTATCTGATGCAGACCCTGATGTCGGTCATGATGGCCACGTTCATGTTCATGATGGCGCCGCGCGCCCAGGTGAGCGCCGAGCGCATTCAGGAGGTCCTCGGCACCGACACCAGCGTGGTCCCGCCGGAGCGACCGGCGTCGCTGCCGGACGTCCACGGCCGGCTGGAGATACGCGGCGCCTCGTTCCGCTTCCCCGGTGCCGAGCAACCGGTCCTGTGCGACGTCGACCTGGTGGCCAATCCGGGCGAGGTCACCGCGATCATCGGCAGCACCGGCAGCGGGAAGACCACGCTGCTCAACCTGATCCCCCGGCTGTCCGACGTCACCGACGGCGCGGTGCTGGTCGACGGCGTGGACGTCCGGGAACTCGATCCGGTGGACCTGGCCCGGCTGATCGCGCTGGTGCCACAGCGTCCGTACCTGTTCACCGGCACGATCGCGTCGAACCTGCGCTACGGCAACCCGGACGCCAGCGACGACCAGCTCTGGCACGCGCTGGAGATCGCCCAGGCGGCGGCGTTCGTCCGCGGGCTGCCCGACGGGTTGGACACCCGGATCGCGCAGGGCGGCACCAACGTGTCCGGCGGCCAGCGGCAGCGACTCGCGATCGCCCGTGCACTCGTGCGGAAACCCGAAATCTACCTGTTCGACGACTCGTTCTCCGCCCTCGACTACGCCACCGACGCCGCCCTGCGCGCCGCGCTGATCCGGGAGACCGCCGACGCCACCGTCGTCATCGTCGCCCAGCGCGTCAGCACGATCCGTACCGCCGACCGGATCGTCGTCCTCGACCAGGGCCGCGTCGTCGGCTCCGGAACCCACGCGGAACTCATGGACACCAACGACACCTACCGCGAGATCGTCCTGTCCCAGCTGACCGAGCAGGAGGCCGCGGCATGACCGGCCCGGCACGCCCCGCTGCGGACGCCGACTCCGACGGAGCCGCCGTCGCCACCGCGGTCGGCGAGCGGCCGACCGCCGCGCGCGGCCCGGGCGGACCGCCCGGCCCGGGCCCGGCCCGCTTCATGAGCGGCCCCGGTGAGAAGGCCCTCGACTTCAAGTCCTCCGGACGCCGCCTGCTGGCCACGCTGCGACCGGAGCGGCCGCTGATGGCGCTGGGGCTGCTGCTCGCGGCGGCCAGCGTGGCGCTGTCGGTGACCGGGCCGAAGATCCTCGGCGACGCCACCGACCTGGTGCTGGCCGGCGTGCTCGGACGCGACCTGCCGGACGGCGCCACCAAGGCGCAGGCGGTGGAGACCCTGCGCGCCCAGGGCGACGACACGACGGCCGAACTGATCAGCCACCTCGACGTCGTACCCGGACAGGGCATCGACTTCGACGCGGTCGGCCGGGTGCTGCTGATCGTCCTCGCCATCTACTTGGCGGCCTCGGTGTTCGCGCTGCTCCAGGGCCGCGTGACGACGACGATCGTCCAGCGGGTCGTCTACCGGATGCGGGAGCAGACGCAGGCCAAGCTGGCGCGGCTGCCCCTCAACTACTTCGACCGGCAGCCGCGGGGCGAGATCCTCTCCCGGGTCACCAACGACATCGACAACCTGGCGCAGACGCTCCAGCAGACGCTCAGCCAGATCATCATCTCGCTGTTCACGATCGTCGGCGTGCTGAGCCTGATGTTCTGGATCTCGCCGCTGCTGGCACTGATCGCGCTGGTCACGATCCCGGTGTCGACGTTCGTCGCGGGCCGGATCGGACGCAAGGCCCGCCCGCAGTTCGTCGGGCAGTGGGCGACGACCGGGCGTCTCAACGGCCACGTCGAGGAGATGTTCACCGGGCACGCGCTGGTGAAGACGTTCGGCCGCCAGGAGGAGGCCCGGGAGGTGTTCGCGGCGCAGAACGAGGCGCTGTTCCAGTCCAGCTACCGGGCACAGTTCATCTCCGGGCTGATCCAGCCGGCGATGATGTTCATCGGCAACGTCAACTACGTGCTGGTGGCGGTGGTCGGCGCACTGCGGGTGGCGTCCGGGGCGCTGACGCTCGGCGAGGTGCAGGCGTTCATCCAGTACTCCCGCCAGTTCAGTCAGCCGCTCACCCAGGTGGCGAGCATGGCCAACCTGCTGCAGTCCGGCGTCGCGTCGGCCGAGCGGGTGTTCGCGCTGCTGGACGCGCACGAGCAGGACCCGGACCCGACGACGCCGGCGCGGCCGGAGCGGATCCGCGGCCGGGTCGAGTTCGACCACGTGTCGTTCCGCTACGCCCCGGACAAGCCCCTCATCGAGGACCTGTCGCTCGCCGTCGACCCGGGTCAGACCGTGGCGATCGTCGGCCCCACCGGCGCTGGCAAAACCACCCTCGTCAACCTCCTCATGCGCTTCTACGAAGTCACCGGCGGACGCATCACGCTCGACGGCGTCGACATCGCCACCATGACCCGCGCCGACCTCCGCGCCGCCACCGGCATGGTCCTCCAAGACGCCTGGCTCTTCGGCGGCAGCATCGCCGAGAACATCGCCTACGGCGCCCGCCGCGACGTCACCCAAGCCGACATCGAAACCGCCGCGGTCGCCACCCACGTCGACCACTTCGTGCGCACCCTGCCCGAGGGCTACGACACCGTCCTCGACGAAGAAGGCAGCAGCGTCAGCGCCGGCGAACGCCAGCTCATCACGATCGCCCGCGCCTTCCTCGCCGAACCCGCCATCCTCATCCTCGACGAAGCCACCAGCTCCGTCGACACCCGCACCGAACTCCTCATCCAACGCGCGATGAACACCCTCCGACAAGGCCGCACCAGCTTCGTCATCGCCCACCGCCTCTCCACCATCCGCGACGCCGACCTCATCCTCGTCATGGAAGACGGCCGCATCGTCGAACAAGGCACCCACACCGAACTACTCACCGCCGACGGCGCCTACACCCGCCTCTACAACGCCCAGTTCGCGCAGCCGGTCGCCGATCTCTGACAGCGCGGGCCGCGGCGGTCACCTCCGCCGCGGCCCCGCTCCGGGTCAGCCCTGCGGCTTCTTCTTGCTCGGTTTCGGCGCCTGCTCGGTGTAGCCCGGCGGGGGCGTCAGCGTGAACCGGGCCAGGTTCTCCTCCGTCCGGGACAGGTAGGTGTAGTCCCACTGCGCGACCGCCGGCTCCGCGTTGGGGTTCGGACGCTTGTGCGCGACGACCCGCACGAGCTCGTACGTCTCGGCGTTCACCCACAGCTCGTACTTCCCGTGCTCCTTGGGGATCGCCAAGTCGCCGGAGAGCTTCAGATGCAGCGTCTCCGTGCCGTCGAGCGTCTCCTTGCCGAGAACCGCGAGCGTCGTCTGCTTCTCCAGGGCTGCCTTGATCTCATCGGCAGTCCGGGGCACCTGCACCTCGCCCTTGTCCTCGTCGTTCGCCGCGTAGGTGTCGCGGAACCACGTCCGCGCGGAGTGGTCGACCGTCGTGGTCGTCACCCGGTCACCGTCGTGTTTCATCGCGTACTCGAGCTTCGTACCGTTCTCCAGGACGTCGATCCGGCGGACGTCCCCGGTGACGCCGTCCCGCCAGTCCTCGCCCGACGACGTCTTTCCCTGGTACGAGTAGCGCTGCGTCGAGTGCTCGATCTTGTCCTCGCTGCGGGTGATCGCCTCGCTGACCTCGGTGGCGACGTAGCGGGCGGGCTTCAGCGCGGTCTGTTCGGTCGGCGCGGTCGGCGGCGCGGACGTCGTCGGGGTTCCGCTCACCGCCACGACGCCGGCCACCGCAGCCGCCAGCGTGAGGCCGCCCAGCGCGGTGGCGCCGCGCCGGACCGACCGGCGACGGGAGTTCGCGCGTGCGGCCGCGGCGACGACGTCGGTGGTCAGCCGAGCGTCGGCGACGTGGGTGCGCATCGCCGCGGTGAGGTGCTCTTCCAGCTCGGTGCTCATGCTCGCGCTCCGTTCGTGGTGCGGTCGTCGACGGCCCAGTCGGCGGTGAGCTCGCGCAGACGGGCCAACCCGCGGGAGGTGGTGGACTTGACCGTGCCGATCGAGCACCCCAGCCGGTCGGCAGCCTCGGCCTCGGTGAGGTGCTCCCAGTACCGCAGGACGAGCACCGCGCGCTGCTTCGGTGGCAGCAGCGCCAGCGCGCGGATCAGCGCGTCCCGGAGGTCCAGGGTCGCGGTGACGTCGGGCACCGTGCGGGCGTCCAGGCTGGTGAGGACCTCGGGTCGTCTGCTCCGCCGGCGCCAGGTATCGACCGCCAGGTGGTAGAGGATGCGGCGGACGTACCCCTCGGGGTCTCCGTCGATCCGGTTCCACCGTCGCATCAGCCGCTCGATCGCAGCCTGGAGCAGGTCCTGGCCGGCGTCCCTGCCGCCGGCCAGGAGGATCGCCGTGGCCAGCAGTGCGTCGCCGCGCTCCGCGACGAACGCGTCCAGGCCGGCGAAGGCTTCCGGTTTCCCGCGCACGGGCAACTCCTTCCGTCGCCCACCAAGTACGACGCCCCCGCCCGAATGGTTGCGCCGATCGCCGGAGGAACCCGAGCGCTGTGCGAAACGGCCGGCTACGGGCGGCCCGAACGCACAACGCTCGGACGGTGTGCGTTCCGGTCGCGCCTCAGGCGTCTTCGCCGAGCCAGCGGGCGACGGTGGTGGCCAGGTCGTGGGTGGCCTCCGCGAGCAGCCGGGCGCCGTCGTCGGCGTTCGCCCCGGCCGGGTCGCCGAGGATCCCGTTCGCGGTCACGGGCCGCAGCCCTCGCTCCCGCATCACCGGCAGCAGCTCGGCGAGCGGAGCGGTGTTGCCTGCCTCGGCCCGGTCCAGCCGCACCCGCCCCGGATCCAGCGCGAGCTGGACGGACGTCTCGGTGCGTCCGGCGTGCGCGTCACCGCGCCAGCGCGGCGCCCAAGCCAGCGCGTCGCGCCCCTCGCTCCGCAGCCGCCGGACCGCCCGGTTGACCGGGATCGCGTTGCCGCCGTGACCGGAGATGAGCAGGATCCGGCCGAACGTCTCCGAGGCGGATCGCCCGAGCTCGACCAGCACCCGCTCGATCGCGTCCGGACCGATCGACAGCGTCCCGGGGAACGCCTGGTGCTCACCGGACGACCCGTACGGCATCGCCGGCGCGACCAGCACGTCGTCGCGGCGCGCCGCCAGCGCACGGGCGAGCGCGACCCGCTCGTCCGTGTCGGTGGAGAACGGGAGGTGCGGGCCGTGCTGCTCGGTCGACCCCACCGGGATCGCGAGCACGCGGTCGCCGGAGATCTCCGGCCAGGTGGCGTCGGCCAGCTCGCTCATGCGCGCGATCCTCCCAGGTAACCCCGCTCGATCAGAAAGGCGACCAGCACGTCGGCGGCGGGCGCGGCGGCGAGCGGCGGGACGGGCCGTACCGGCCCGGACGGTACCCCGGTCAGCATCCGCAGCCGTTCGTGCGGCGTCCCGACCGGTACGACCAGATTCACGCCCGGCACGGCCCCACCCGCCGGACGGTGGCCAGGGTCCGGGTCGGCTGCCGCGATCCGCCGCTCGACGTCCGGGTGACGGCCCGGCAGCCGCAACGCCAACTCGTCGACGAGCGCCGCCGCGTCGGTACGGAGCATCAGGTCCGCGGCGTCCGCGAGCGGCGCCGCCGGATCGGTGTTCACGCTGACGACGTGCACCGGCCGGCCCCGCTCGTGCCACACCGCCCCGGACACGCCGAACCCGACGTAGAGCACGGGGGCGATCGGAACGCCGGTCGCGCCGATCAGGCGGTCCCGGCCGAGCCACCCGGCGTCGACCACCGCCCGGGTCGCGCCGACCTCCCCACCCAGTGCGTGCGCCACGTCCGTCAGTCGAGTGCACACCGCCCGGGGGTCGGCCCCGAGCAAGCCGCTGCCCGCACACAGCACTACCGAAGCCCGGGAAAGGTTCACAGCGGCCCCACGCTCACAGGGACATCGCCACGCGCTCACCCTCGAGCACCGCGGCGTCCGCCCGCCGCGGCGCGAGGCAGTCCCCCACCCGGTGGACCGGGAACGGCGCGCCGCGCAGCGCGTGCCAGAGTGCGTCCTCCGGCTCCGGGTGGACCACCGACACGACCCAGTCCACGGTCCGCACCGCCTGCGTCCCGGTCGGGTGGTGCGCAAGTACCACTCGGACGCGGCCCGCCGAGTCCTCCGCCGTGGCCACCGTGACGTCCGGCGTCTGCCGGATCCCGCGCGCCTCCGCCGCGATCGTCCAGAGCTCCAGATCGAGCGTCACCCCGAGGTCCTGCCCGACGATCATCCCGGGCGTCGCGATCTCGACCGTGCACCCCCGATCGGCGAGCAGCTCCGCCACCGATGTCGCCTGGTGGAACCCGAGTTCGTCGTGGACCAGCACGTCCCCGTACGGCTCGACGCGCCCGGACAGCACCTGCCGGACGTCGACCACCCGGGACGAGCGGGCCCAGGAGGGCCGCACCGGCCGCGCGCCAGTCGCGAGCACGACGGCCTCGGATCCGGCCAGCAGCGCGGGGGTCGCCGTCACGCCAGCGCGCACGGACACCCCAGCCCGGGCAGCCGCCAGCGCGAGCGACCGGGTGAGCTCCGCGAACTCCGCCCGGCTCGGTACCCGCGCGGCCAGCGGCACTTGCCCACCGAGCTGCGCGGACCGCTCGTAGAGCGTCACCCGGTGGCCGCGTTCGGCCGCGGTCACCGCCGCCCGCAGCCCGCCAGGGCCCCCTCCCACCACCGCTACCCGCAGTGACCGCCGCATGGGGGAAGCGAGCACGACCGGGTTGACCACGCACCCGATCCACCGGTTGAACCCGACCCGGCCGACGCACTCCTGGTTGCAGGACAGGCAGGTGCGGATCTCGTCCGCCCGTCCTGCCGCGGCCTTCGCCGCGAACGAGGGGTCGGCGATCTGCCCACGCACCACGCCGATCAGGTCGGCGTACCCGGCGTCCAGTGCCTTCTCCGCCTGCGCCGGATGCTTGAACCGGCCGACGCCGATCACCGGCACGGACACGGCCGCGCGCATCGCCGCCGGGACGTGCAGCGCGTACCGCGGGGGCACCCGCATGCTCGCCTGGATGAGGAACAGCGTCTCGGTGGCCAGCCCGATCGACGTGTTCAGGTAGTCGACCGCGCCGGTGGCGTCGACCGTCCGGGCGGTGGCCACCCCCTCGTCCAGCGTCACGCCGTCGTCGATCATCTCGTCACCGCCGAGGCGGACGCCGAGCACGGCGTCGGGGCCGATCGCCGCGCGGACCGCGGCGATGACCTCGCGCAGGAATCGGGACCGGTCGACGCCGTAGTCGTCGGTCCGCCGGTTCGTGGCCCGGGAGAGGAAGCCGCGGATCAGCGACGAGTGCGACGCCTGCAGCTCGACGCCGTCGAACCCGCCGTCGACGCAGTGCCGAGCGGTCGTCGCGTACCCCGCGACGATCTCCGTGATCCCGGCGGTGTCGAGAGCGAGCGGAACCTCGCGGAAGAGCGCGTCCGGCACCGGGCTCGGCGCCAGTACCGGTCGTCGCGTGTACATCCCGGACGCCTGCCCGCCGTTGTGGTTGAGCTGCGCGAGGATCGGCGTCCCGTGCGCGTGCACGGCGGCGGTCAGCGCCCGGTACCGCGGCACCACGGCCGGGTCGTACCCGCGGATCATCTTCTCGTACGGCTGGTCGGACGGGTGGACCGTGTGTTCCTCGGTGATCACCAGCCCGGCGCCGCCGGCCGCCCGCTCCCGGTAGTACTCGACGTGCCGGGCGCTGGGCAGCCCGTCCTCCGCGAAGTTCGTCAGATGGGCGGAGAACACCACCCGGTTGCGGAGGGTCAGGCGACCCAGCCGCAACGGGGTGAACAGCGAGGTCACGCCGGGAGGGCGCCCTTCGCCGGGTCGCCGGCCGGCAATGCCTCGAGCACGACGATGTCCAGCGGCGCGGACAGCTTGCCGTCCAGCGCCTTGCCCATCGCCGTGAACGCCTCGCCCTGCGCGTGGGCGCCCATGTCCTCCAGCGACTCCCAGCTCTCGATCACGACGAACCGGTCGGCGGCCTCGTGCATCGCGTAGAGGTGGCAGCCCTTCTCCTGGTGGACGGCGGGGGCGGCCGCCAGCAGGGCCTCCTTGACCTCGTCCCGGTGCTCGGTCTTGGGCAGGACGGTGGCGACGATGATCGGCATGTGCGGCTCCCTGGGCTCAGTTAACTGGCGCTGTGTAACTACCGAGCTAAAACAGGGACGTCAGAGCGGGCGCGACGTCCCGGTGCGAGTAAATCGGACGGAGCCGCCCACGTCCGGCGTGTGCCAGATCCCGTCCCAGGTCCAGGTCGTGCTCCCCCGGCGGTGTCCCGATGTCGAGCAGCACGTCCAGCCGGGGCAGGCGGGCGGCGAGCGGACGCGGATCCGGCCCGGCGTTGTGCACGCAGTCCGAGAGCAGCAGCACCCGGGCGTCCCGCGCCGGTACCCGGGCCAGCTCGCGGGCGGCGAGCGTCAACGGGAAGCCGACGTTGGTCAGCCCGCGCGCCGGTACCGAGAGCAGCAGGTCGAGCAGCTCCGCCGGGCGGGCGGGGGCGCCGATCCGGTGCAGCACCGCCGCGTCCGACCAGAACGCGATCACGGCCAGGTCGTCGTCGGCCAGCTCACCGGCGACCGCGCCGACGGTCGCCGCCGCCGTCCGGATCCGCTCACCCTTCATCGAGCCAGAGACGTCGACGACGAGCACGACCGACCGCCGGGTCTGCACGCGTTCGCGCACGACGATCCGCCGGTCGACGCCGGACTCGTCGTCCACCTCGTCGGGGTTTCCGATCAGCGCCTCGATCGTGCGATCCAGATCCAGGTCGGCGGAGCCGTCCCGGTAGGGCAGCGACGCGATGTTCCCGACGCCGCGGTGCTGACGCCGGTCGCGGCGCGGCCGCCGCAGCGAGAGCCGGGCCGCGATCTCCCGCGCCCGCGCGCGGACGGCCGGATCCGGCCCGTTCTCGTTCGGCTCAAGCGTCACCAGGTCGGCGTCCTCGTCGGTGACGCCGGGCGCGACGCTGCCGGGCAGCTGCGGGCCGCCCTTCTTCGGCTTACCGCGTCCGGTCAGCACCGTCCCGGAGCCGTTCGACGACCGGCTCGGCTGGTACTCGGTGGGATCCTCGGACAGCTGCTTCGGCTTGCGCTTCAGCGGCTTCCCACGGCCGTTCGCGCGACGGTCCCGCTGCACCGGCGAGTCGGCGTCGACCGCTCTTCAACCGGGCTGCGCCGCCGACGGCTGGAGGATGAACCGGTCCTCCCAGATCTCCTTCAACACCCGCTCGGCTGTGGTGTCGACGGCCTCGTCAAGGTGGATGCGCCCGGAGAGCGCCACGAGCATCGCGTCCAGCACGAGCACGGCGTAGGGCTCGGCCGACCCGCGGGTCACCTCCTCGTCCACCCGGAGCCCGCGCAACGTCCCGAGCTGCACGGCGACCAGCGCCAGGTCGATCGCGCCGCGCACGCTGCTGCCCTGGCGGACGTCTGGGTGCTCACGGGTCGTCCGGGTGACCGCAACCGCGTCGGCGACGAGCGACGCGCCCAGTGTCGAGTCGAGGGTGCCGGGCAGGCCGGTGCGCAGGGCGACGATGCCGCGCTCCGCCTCGTCGTCCTGGTAGTCGACCGCGAGCCGGCAGAGCCGGTCGTGAACGCTGGAGCTCAGCCGGGTGGTGCCCACGTTGTCGTACGGGTTCATCGACGCGATGATCCGGAACGTCGGCAGCGCCTCGACCGTCCCCACCCGCGGGATCGACAGCCGGCGGTCGGCCATCGCGGTGAGCAGCGTGTTGAGCGTGTCGTCGGGGGCCCGGTTGAACTCCTCGATGTAGAGGAACCCGCCGGACCGCATCGCCTCGGTCAGCGGGCCGGCGACGAAGTTGTCCTCGCTGTAGTCCTCCTTGAGGACTCGCGCCGGGTTGTGGTGCCCGACCAGCTTGGCCGGGGTCAGGTCGGCGTTGCCCTCGACGAACAGCAGCGGGATGCCCCACTCCGCCGTGATCGCGGTGAGCATCGTCGTCTTGCTGGTCCCGGGCGGGCCCTCCAGGACGAGGTCCCGGCCGGCGGCGACCGCGGCCAGCACCAGGTCCAGCTCCCGTTCCCGCCCGACCAGACGGGCACCCACTCTTCCCCGGGCGGCGACCACGTCGGGGGCGGTTTCTGTGGTCATCGGCGCGCTTCCTCGGTAGGTTGCGGCCGGCTCCGGAGTGCCCGGGGCCGGCCACGTCGTTGTGCACTTCGCGGGGTCTCGGGCCCCACGCGTAAGGGTTTCGCCGGTCCGCCGTCGACCGCCAACGCCGCGCGGCGACCGTCGAGGACCGCCTCCAGCGCGGTCCGAGGTGCGACGCAGTCCCCGGCCCGTGGCAGGTCGGGAACGCCGGCCGTGTCGTCGGGCAGGCGGTGGCCACAGTCGACGATCGCGGCGCAGGCGACCCTGCGCCGCGCACCGGTCCAGACGTGCTCCAGCACGACCGCACCCGCGGCCACGCTCCGGATGCGGGTGCGCAGCTCACGGTGGACGCCGAGCGCTTCGAGGCGGAAGTTCGCGTCGGCCAGCTCGGGGGTGCGGGCGCCGAGCACCGGGTCCGGCGTGACCACGTGCACCCGGTGGCCGGCGTCCGCGAGGTACTCCGCGAGCGCCACCGCCACCGGTCCCCCGATCGGGTCGTCGAGCACCACCGCACCCGGTGGCACCACCGCACTCCCGGCGAGCACCTCCAGGACGTCGAGCACCACCGGCTCGCCGGCCGACGCCGTGTCCGGGTCGCTTTCGGCGCGCGCGGCCTCGCGCCAGGCCGCGGCCCGATCGCCCGTCGCCGACCGCGACCCGACGGCGAGCACGACGTGCTGCTCCGCGCCGAGCGCGGTCAGGTCCACGTCGGTGTCGAGCCGGATGTCGACGCCGAGCCGGCGGCACTCGGCCTCCAGCCACTCGACCAGCAGACGCAGCCGCTCCCGCCCCGGCCCGTGGGCGGCGGTTCGCAGCGCTCCGCCGAGCCGAGCCGACCGCTCGGCCAGCCGCACCCGGTGTCCGCGCAGCGCCAGCACCCGGGCCGCCTCCAGCCCGGCCGGCCCGCCGCCGACCACCAGCACCTCGCTGGTGCCGGTCGCGGCCGCGGCGACCTCGGGTTCGACCGTCTCGTGTCCGGCGCGCGGCTCCGCCACGCAGCTCACCAGCGGGTTGCGGACGTCTCGCACCTGGCAGGCCTGGTTGCACAGCACACAGGGCCGGACGCGGTCCGCGGCGCCGCCGCGGACGAGCGTGACGAGCCGGGGCTCGGCGATCTGGGCGCGCGTCATCTCCACCAGGTCCGCGACGCCCTCGTCCAGTGCGCGCTGGGCGGCGGCCGGATCCACGACGCTGCCCTGCAGGACGACCGGCACCCGGCCGGCCGCCGCGGTGCGCATCGTCCGGCAGAGGTCTCGGTTGAAGGTGGGCGCGGTGCGGGCGGTCGGCCGGTACCGCGCCGACGAGTAGTGCCCGGCCCGGACGACCGTGAGCAGGTCGAGGCTGCCGGCGACGGCGTCCACGACGGCCGCGGCCTCCACCGGGGTGAGGCCTGCCCAGGGCGCGTCCTCGTCGCAGGACAGGCGCAGTGCGAGCACTCGGTCCGGCCCGACGGCGGCCCGGACCGCGGCGATCACGTCCCGCAGGAAGCGGGAGCGGTCGGTTCCGTACCGGTCGAGCCGCTGGTTGGTCAGGCCGGAGAGGAACTGACGCAGCAGCGAGTTCGCTCCGGCGTTCAGCTCGACACCGGCCAGACCGGCGTCGACCGCGGCCGCCGCGGCGGCACCGAACGCGGCCACGACGGCGTCGATCTGGGGCTGTTCCATCGCGGCCGGCTGTTCCCTGGTGACCACGTCGGCCACCGAGGACGGCGCCCACAGCACCTGCTGCGAGTACGCGCTCGACCCTTGGAGGCCCGCGTGGCCCAGTCCCGCTAAGACGACGGTGCCGTAGCGGCGGCAGGCGTCCGCGATCGCGGCCCAGCCCGGCCCGCACTCGGCCGCCAGCGGCGCCCGCTCGTACGGCCAGTCGTCCTCGGTCACCGAGGCGATCTCGGTGACCAGGACGCCGGTGCCTCCGGCCGCGCGCTCCGCGTAGTACGCGACCGCACGGTCGGCGAGCGCCCGGCCCCGGGCCAGGTTGGTCTCGTGTGGACCGAACACGACCCGGGACGGGGGGATCGCACCGGCGAGTCGCACCGGGTCCGTCAGGGAGACCATGGTCGGGTCAGCAGCCGCACGCGCCGGAGGCACACCCGGAGCCAGAAGGCTGGCTGACCAGCTCGAACCCGGCGAGCGGGCTCTCGTTGCACTCACTCGCCGGCTTGCGGCGGGTGAGCGTGAGCGCCACCGGGCCTCCCGACTTGCGCGGCTTCCGCTCGGTGCGGTGCGAGTGGTCGAGCGACGGCTTCGGGGCACTGCCCGCGACGACCGTGGCGAGCGCGGTCTCGCCGTAGCCCTGCACGCACTCCGGGTCCGGACCGTCCAGCGGGAGCCCGGTGAAGAACTTCGCCGCCATGCAGCCGCCCTGACACGAGTCGTAGTGCTGGCAGGACTGGCAGGCGCCGCCGGTCTGCGGCTGCCGCAGCTCCTGGAACAGCTCGGACGTCCGCCAGACGCCGGTGAAGCCGCCTTCGTCGCGCACCGATCCGGCGAGGAAGTTCTCGTGGATCGCGAACGGGCAGGCGTAGACGTCGCCGACCGGGTCGATCAGGCAGACGACCCGGCCCGCGCCGCACAGGTTCAAGCCGGGCAGGGCGTCGCCGAACGCGGCCAGGTGGAAGAACGAGTCGCCGGTCAGCACCGACTCGCCGTGCGCGACCAGCCAGTCGTAGAGCTCCCGCTGCTGGTGCGGCAGCAGGTGCAGCTCGTCCCAGACGTCCGCACCGCGCCCGGACGGCCGCAGCCGGGTCAGCCGCAGCTGGGCTCCGTAGCGGTCGGCGATCGCCTTGAACTCGTCGAGCTGGCCGACGTTCTGCCGGGTGCACACGACGCTCAGCTTGAAACCGGTGAAGCCGGCGGCCTTCAGGTTCTCCATCGCGCGGATGGCCGTGGCGTACGAGCCGGGTCCGCGCACGTGGTCGTTGACCTCGGCGGTCGCACCGTCGAGCGAGATCTGGACGTCGACGTAGTCGCTGGCGGCCAGCCGCTCGGCGACCTCGGGGGTGATCTTGACGCCGTTGGTGGAGAACTTTACGCCGACCTTGTGGGCGGTCGCGTAGTCCACGAGCTCCCAGAAGTCCGACCGGACGGTGGGCTCGCCACCGCCGATGTTCACGTAGAAGACCTGCATCCGCTCCAGCTCGTCGATGACGGCCTTGGCCTCGGCGGTGGTCAGCTCGCGCGGGTCACGGCGTCCGGAGCTCGACAGGCAGTGGACGCAGGACAGGTTGCACGCGTACGTGAGTTCCCAGGTGAGGCAGATCGGGGCGTCGAGGCCGAGCTTGAAGTGGTCGATCAGCCGGTTACCCGTCGTGCTGCTCATGAGGACGCCTCCGGAGTGAGCATCGCAGGGAGCCCTAGCGACCGAGGAGCGGAGCGAAGGAGGTGTCCGGGGGGCGCAGTCACGAGGAGGCCTCCGTCCGTTCGGTGATCATGTCGGTGGCCGCCAGCGTGGCCAGCGCCCGCGCGAGCCGCCGTTGGGCGGCCGCGTCGGCTCCGGACGCGGCGAGGGCGGCGCGTGCCGAAGGGTGCTCCGGCAAGGCCTGCACCACCGCGAGGAGGGTGGGATCTTTCAGGAACGAGAGCCGGCGGGTGCCGAAGTGGTAGAGAAGGGCCCCGAACGGCTCGGGCCGGACCGCGACCTGGGGGTGGATCCCCCAGGCGCGGTCCAGGTCGAACCCCGGCCCGGCTGCCGGCTGGGCAGCGCTCACAGGCAGCGCGGTCACGACGGCGTACTCAGTAGACGCCGCACATCCCGTCGATCGACACGTCCTCCACCAGCAAGTCCTCCTCGACCAGGTCAACGGTCTCAGCGGTGGCAACCGACTCGGTCTCGGCGGCGGTCTGCGCGGCAAGTACCTCGACAGGCATGAAAAGCTCCTTTGCGCTGATGGGGAGTTCGCCGCAAATGCGACGGGCGTCACTCAGGAACACCGGTCACACTAATGACACTCGATGCAGAAAGGAAGAGCCGATGACGAACGCGCCTACCCCGTCGGCCGGGACGGGGCCTGCGCGGATGGGCCGTCCACCGGCGACGTCACACGACGAGCTGGAGCGGATCGGGCTGGAGCTCTTCACTACCCGGGGATTCGACGAGACGACGATCGACGACATCGCCGCGACCGCGGGGATCAGTCGGCGCACGTTCTTCCGCTACTACACGTCGAAAAATGATCTTGTCTGGGGTGATTTCGACACCGAGCTGGCGCGTCTGCGGGACCGGCTCGCCGCGACGCCTCCGGAAGTTCCGATGATGGCCGCGCTCCGGGAGGCGGTCGTCGCGTTCAACCAGGTCGACGCCGCTCACGTCGCGCTGCACCGACGGCGGATGGCCCTGATCCTCGGCGTACCGACGCTGATCGCGCACTCGACGTTGCGCTTCGCCGGCTGGCGCGACGTCATCGCCGAGTTCGTCGCCGCTCGCGTCGGCGGAGCGGCCACCGCCCTGCTGCCGCAGTTGGTCGCGCACGCGTCGCTGGGCTGCGCGGTCGCCGCGTACACCGACTGGCTCCGCGACCCCGGCGCCGAGCTGGAGCCGCTGCTCGACCGGGCGATCGCCGAGCTGTCGGTCGGCTTCGCGGGCCACGAGGGGCCGCGGTGACCGGTCTGCCGCCGGCCGGTATCCGTCTGAGTCTGGACACCGCACTCCGGATCAGCCCGGACGGCCGCACGCTGCTCGGCGGCTCACCGGGCCGGCTGCTGCGCGTCGCCGAGGCCGGTGCCGCGCTGATCCGGTCGTGGGAAGCGGGAGCACCGCTCGGGGCGGGCACCGCGGAACGCAAGCTCGCCCGCCGGCTGCTCGACGCCGGGATGGCCCATCCGGTGTGGGATCCGGGGGACCGGGTCGACGACGTCACGATCGTCGTGCCGACGTACGCGCGGACCACCGAGCTGACCCGCTGCCTGACCGCGCTCCGGCGCACCGCACCGGACGCACCCGTGATCGTGGTCGACGACGGATCGCCGGCCAGCGCAGGCATCGCGGACGTCGCGGCGCGCTTCTGCGCCCGGCTGGTGCGCCACGCCGAGCGGCGCGGCCCGTCGGCGGCCCGCAACACCGGCCTGGCCGCGGTGACGACGCCGTTCGCGGCCCTGGTCGATTCCGACGTCGTGGCGCCGGACGGGTGGCTGCACGCGCTGCGTCCGTACTTCGCCGACCCGACGGTGGCCGCGGTCGCGCCCCGAGTGGTCGGCTACGAGTCCGCCGACGCGCCGGCCGGCTGGCTCGGCGAGTACGAGGCCGCGCACTCGCCGCTCGACATGGGACCGTCACCAGGACTGGTGCGGCCCGGCGCGATGGTGCCCTACGTACCGACCGCGACGCTGGTGGTGCGGATGGAGGCGGTCGGGTCGATCGGCGGCCGATTCGACGAGGCATTGCCGATCGGGGAGGACGTCGACTTCGAGTGGCGCCTGGTGGACGGCGGATGGAACGTCCACTACGTACCGTCGGTGACGATCGGGCACGAGCACCGGACCCGGCTGCGCCCGTTCGTCGCGCGGCGGCGGCTGTACGCGCGGTCGATCGGCCTGCTGGAGCGTCGTCACCCCGGTGCGCTGCCGGCCGCGCGGGTGAGCCCGCCGCTCGCGGCGGCGTGTGGGCTGCTGGCGTTGCGCCGCCCGGTGGCGGCTGCCGCGGCCACGGCCGTCGCGGTCGGCCTGCTGGCCCGGCAGTTGAAGCCGGTGGTGCCCGATCCGGTTCCGGAGGCGTCCCGCCTGGTCGCGAGCGGCTTGCCGGTCACCGCGATGGGCTTGGCCCGCGCGATCGGGCGGGTCTGGTGGCCGGTGCTCGTCCCCGCCGCCGTCGCCGTCCCCCGGCTGCGGGCACCGCTCGCGGTCGCGCTGGCCGCGCCGGTACTCGCCGACTGGCGGAGCGCCGGCGGCCGCCCCCGGCTCGACCGGTACCTCGCCGCTCGCGCCCTCGACGACGTCGTCAGTACCGCCGGTACGTGGGAGGGGTCGCTGCGGGCCGGAACCCTCGGCCCGCTGCTGCCGGCCACCACTCGCCGCTGACCCGGAGCGGAAACGAGCCTGCGGACGGCCGCCCGGTTTGAGTACGTTGGACCTCCGGAGCAGCGCGAGTCGAGCGGGAGCGCCCGTGGGCGACCAGCAGCCGATCGAGACCTACGACGTCCATGCCACCGAGGCCAAGTGGCTACCGGTGTGGGAGGACCTCGACCTCTTCCGCGCCGACGACCACGTCGTGGCGTCCGGGACCAGGCCGAAGTACTACGCGCTCACGATGTTCACCTACCCCTCCGGCGACCTGCACATGGGTCATGCCGAGGTGACCGCGTTGCACGACGTGATCGCCCGCTACCGGCGGATGCGTGGCTACGAGGTGATGAATCCGATCGGCTGGGACTCCTTCGGGCTGCCCGCGGAGAACGCGGCGATCCGCACCGGCGAACACCCGGCGACCTACACCTACGCGAACATCCAGAAGCAGGTGGAGTCGTTCAAGAAGTACGCGATCTCCTTCGACTGGTCGCGGCGGCTGCACACCAGCGATCCCGCGTACTACCGGTGGACCCAGTGGCTGTTCCTGAAGTTCCGGGAACGTGGCCTGGCGTACCGGAAGAACTCGCCGGTCAACTGGTGCCCGCGGGATCAGACCGTGCTCGCGAACGAGCAGGTGATCAACGGGCGGTGCGAACGCTGCGGCGCCGAGGTCACCAAGCGCGCACTGACCCAGTGGTACTTCCGGATCACCGCCTACGCGGAGCGGCTGCTGCGCTCGCTCGACGAGCTGGAGGCGACCTGGCCGGACCGCGTCGTCACCGCACAGCGCAACTGGATCGGACGCTCGGAGGGCGCGTACGTCACCTTCCGCATCGGCGAACGCGACGTCGAGGTCTACACGACCCGGCCGGACACCCTCTACGGTGCCACGTTCCTGGTCGTCGCCCCCGACGCTCCGCTGGCCGGCGAGATCGTCGCGCCCGCGCAGCGGCGAGCACTGGAGGATTACCTGGTCGAGGTCCGCAAGGCCTCCGACATCGACCGGCTCTCGACCGAGCGGCCGAAGAGCGGTGTCGATCTCGGGATCACCGCGACCAATCCGGTCAACGGCGAGCGGATCCCGGTGTGGGCCGGCGACTACGTCCTGGCCGACTACGGCACCGGCGCGATCATGGGTGTGCCCGCGCACAGCCAGCCCGATCTGGACTTCGCCCGGGCGATGGGCCTGCCGGTACGCCGAGTCGTGGACACCGGGGAGGAGACCTTCGAGGCCACCACGGGTGACGGCACGTACCTGAACTCCGAGCCGCTGAACGGCATCGCGGACAGGGCGACCGGAATCCGCACGATCATCGAACGGCTGGAGTCCGACGGAACGGGGCGCGGCGCCGTCAACTTCCGCCTGCGCGACTGGTTGCTGAGCAGGCAGCGGTACTGGGGTACGCCGATCCCGATCGTCCATTGCGGGAAGTGCGGCGAGGTAGCCGTACCGGAGGAGCAGCTGCCGGTGGAGCTGCCCGACCTCCGCGGCGCGGACCTGAGGCCCAGAGGCACGTCGCCGCTCGGCGCGGCGCGCGACTGGGTCGAGACCTCTTGCCCGACGTGTGGCGGCCCGGCCGAACGCGACACCGACACGATGGACACCTTCGTCGACTCGTCCTGGTACTTCCTGCGCTACTGCTCCCCGCGGGAGGACCAGCGTGTCTTCGACCCGGAGCTGGTGAACCGGTGGATGCCGGCGGACATCTACGTGGGCGGCGTCGAGCACGCGGTGCTGCACCTGCTGTACGCCCGGTTCTTCACGAAGGTGCTCCACGACATGGGCCTGGTCGAGGCCGACGAGCCGTTCGCCGCGCAGCTCAACCAGGGCTTCGTGCTCAACGGCGGCCGGAAGATGAGCAAGTCGCTGGGGAACGGAGTCGACCTGGGTGAGCAACTCGCGACCTACGGCGTGGACGCCGTGCGCCTCACGATGGTGTTCGCCGGACCGCCCGAGGACGACATCGACTGGGCCGACGTGTCCCCGGGCGGCTCGGTGCGCTTCCTGCAGCGGGCCTGGCGGTTGAGCGGCGACGTGTCGAGCGCACCGGGGACCGACCCGGGCGGCGGGGACGTCGCCGTGCGCCGGGCCACCGCCCGGACGCTGCACGCGGCGGCGCAACTGATCGAGGCTCACCGCTTCAACGTGCTGGTGGCCCGGCTGATGGAGCTGGTGAACACCGTCCGGCGAGCGATCGACTCGGGTTGCGGGGCGAGTGACCCGGCCGTGCGGGAGGCCGTCGAGGCGATCGCGCTCCTGCTGAGTCTCGTCGCGCCCTACACCGCCGAGGAGATGTGGCAGCGGCTGGGCCATCGGCCGAGCGTCGCGCAGGTCCGCTGGCCCACGGTCGACGAGGCGCTGCTGGCGGAGGAGTCGGTGACCGCGGTGGTGCAGGTGCGCGGGAAGGTGCGGGCCCGCCTCGAGGTCTCGCCGGACATCTCCGACGCCGAGCTCGAGGCGGCCGCCCTCGCCGACGAGAAGGTGCAGCGGGCGCTGAGCGGGATCGAGGTGCGCACCGTGATCGTGCGCGCCCCGAGGTTGATCAACCTGCTCTAGCCCCAGACCTCGGACGCGACCTCGACGATCAGCCGGAGCTTCGCCCACTGTTCGTCGTGGGTGAGCGTGTTGCCCTCCACCGTGGACGAGAATCCGCACTGCGGGGAGAGGCAGAGCTGCGCCAGCGGCACGAATTTGGCCGCCTCGTCGATCCGGCGCTTCAGCTCGTCCTTGGTCTCCAGCACGCCGCGCTTCGTCGTCACCAGGCCGAGCACCACCTGCTTGCCGGGCGGGACGAACCGCAGCGGCGAGAAGTCCCCGGACCGCTCGTCGTCGTACTCCAGGAAGAACCCGTCGACGTCCAGCTGGGTGAAGAGCGCCTCGGCGACGAAGTCGTACCCGCCCTCGGCGGCCCACGACGACCGGAAGTTGCCCCGGCACATGTGGGTGGTCACCGCCATGCCGTCCGGACGCCCGGCGAGGGACGCGTTGATCTGCGCGATGTAGCGCTCGTGCTGATGCAAGGGGTCGCCGCCCTGCGCGGCCATCATCTCGCGCTGCGCAGGGTCGTTGAGGTACGCGAGGCTGGTGTCGTCGAGCTGCAGGTAGGTGCAGCCCAGCGCCCCGAGCGCGCGCACCTGCTCGGCGTAGGCGGCCGACAGGTCGGCCCAGAACTCGTCCAGCTCCGGGTAGACCGACGGGTCGATCGCCGCCCGGCCGCCGCGGTAGTGGACCATGCTCGGCGACGGGATCGTCAGCTTCGCGGTCGCCGTGCTGGCCTCGTCCTTCACGAACGTGAAGTCGTCGGCGAAGATCGGCTCGGGCAGCGTGATCCGTCCGTCGACGCGCAGCGCGGCGGAGGTGAACTCCAAGCCGCCCGCGGCGTTGCGGAACTTCACGGTCAGCTGCTCCTCGGCGCGGTGGACGCCGCCGAGTCGGTAGATGTAGTCCATGTGCCACGACGTCCGGCGGAACTCACCGTCGGTGGCGGTCTGCAGGCCGACCTCTTCCTGCTTCCGGACGACGGTGCGGATCGCGTCGTCCTCGACCTCGCGTAAGCGGTCGGCGGGTATCCGGCCGGCCGCAAACTCGGCGCGGGCTTCCAGCAGCTCCGGCGGGCGGAGCAGGCTGCCGACGTGGTCGGCGCGGTACGGCGGGCGGAGTCGTGCGGACATCGCGGACGCCCCCTTCGCGGGCACTCGGGCTCCCGGGCCCGAACTCGGGCAGCCCCAACTATGGCAAGCCCGAGTACAACACGATCCGTCCTAGCTCGACCGAGGGTCGCCGATGTTGACCAGCCAGGCGATGCCGAACCGGTCGGTCAGCGCGCCGAACTCGTCGCCCCACACCTGCTTCTCCAGCGGCGTGTACACCGCGCCGCCCTCGGAGAGCCGCTCGAAGTAACCACGTAGCTCGTCGCCGTCGTCGTTGCCGCCGCTGAGGCTGATCGTGAAGTTGTCGCCGGGGTTGTGCGACATGTCGGGCGGCGTGTCCGACGCCATCAGCGTGTAGCCGCTCGGCGTCTCCAGCTGGCCGTGCATGATCTGGTCGGCGAACGTGGCGTCCGCGCTGCCGACCTCGGCGAACGTCATCAGCTGCAGGTCGCCGCCGAGCACGTCCCGGTAGAACTCCAGCGCTTCCCTGGCGTTTCCGCGGAAGTGCAGATACGGGTTCAGGCGTGAGGCCATCAGAGGCTCCTTGGTCGCGGTGCGCTGTCTGCCTGCGATTCGGGCGGCCAGTCTCCAGCGACCCCACCGCCCGCGTAAAGGCCCGCCGGACATACCGGCATCGCTGAGACGGGGTTGCTAATAGACGAACCGCCCCACCAGCGCGCGAAGGTCCGTGGACATCGCGTTCAGCCGCTCCGCGGCGTGCTGCGCGTCGCCGGCGTTGCCGCTCGTTCGCTGGGTGGCCTCGGCGACGCCGGAGATGTTCGAGGCGATCTGCGAGGAGCTCATCGCCGCCTCGCTGATGCTGCGGTTCATCTCGTTGGTGGTGGCGGT